>DATFVL010000158.1 GCA_035260325.1 Candidatus Methylomirabilota bacterium
AGTGCGCGCCCAGGAAGAGCGTCTCCTCGAGCTCGCCCGCGAGTGCCGGGCCCGGCCCGCCGAACGCGAGATCCGAGGAGCGCAGCACCACCTCGACGGGCCCGCGCAGCGGACCGTCGTAGGGCAACCGCTGGCCGCCGAGCGTGAGCGCGCCGGCCTCGGCGTGCGCCCGGAGCCGCGTGCTCACGCCGAGGAAGTCGGCGGCGAAGAGGTCGGCGGGGCGTCGGTACACCTCCTCCGGCGCGCCCGTCTGGACGACCCGGCCCGCGCTCATCAGCACGACCTGATCGGCGATCGCGAGCGCCTCCTCCTGGTCGTGGGTGACGTAGATCGCGGTGATGCCGACGCGCCGCTGGAGACGGCGCACCTCGACGCGCAGGCGCTGGCGGACCTTGGCGTCGAGGTTCGAGAGCGGCTCGTCGAGCAGCAGCACGCGCGGCTCGACCACCAGCGCGCGGGCGAGCGCCACCCGCTGCTGCTGGCCGCCGGAGAGGGCGCCGGGCTTCCGGCGCGCGACCGCCTCGACGTCACCGATCTCGACGAGCGCGAGCGCCTCGAGCGCCCGCCGGCGGATCTGCTCGCGGGGCAGGCGCTTGAGCCGGAGGCCGTACGCGACGTTGTCGAAGACGGTCATGTGCGGCCAGAGGGCATAATTCTGGAAGACCATCGCCGTCGCCCGCGCTTGCGGCGGCAGCCCGGTGACGTCCTCGCCGCCGAAGCGGATCGTGCCCGCGTCCACGCGGGCGAAGCCCGCGATCGAGCGGAGCAGCGTCGTCTTGCCGCACCCCGAGGGTCCGAGGATCGCCGTCAGCCGCCCGGGCTCGAAGCCGAGCGAGACGTCGCGGAGCGCCTCGACGTGCCCGTACCGCTTGGTGAGCCCTTCCACGCCGACGGCGATCATGCGGGGCAGTCTATCTCACCTGCCCACCGAGGTGACTACGCGAGCCAGGTGCGGGTGCGGGCGCGCGCGCGGGCCCCCGCGCGGAGCGCCGTGCGCGCCGCCGTCTCGGGCGTCGCGGCGCGGACGAGGGGCACCCGACGGCCCTCGGGCTGGCGGAGACGCCAGGAGCGGAGACCGACGACGGGCACGCCGAGCTTGAGGGCGAGCGCGATCTCGGAGAGCGTGCCGTACCGGCCACCCACGGCGACGATTGCGTCGCACGAGCGGACGAGGACGACGTTGCGGGCCTGGTCCATGCCGGTGACGATCGGCACCGTCACCCAGCGGTTCGCGTCGCTCCGAGAGAAACCGGGAAGGACCCCGACGACGAGGCCCCCGGCGCGGGCGGCGCCGCGCGCGGCGGCCTCCATCACGCCCCGCAGCCCGCCGCAGAGCAGGACGGCGCCGGCGCCCGCGATGGCGGCGCCGACGCGCTCGGCGTCGCGCGCGACGCGCCGCGAGCACGTGCCCTCGCCGATCACGCCGATGTGGAGCGCCATCGCCGGGGGATACTACCATGATGTATCATCCTCACATGCTCGACCCGATCACGGTCTCCGTCCTCACGCACCGCTTCGAGGCCATCGTCCAGGAGATGGGCGAGGCGATGCTGCGCACGGCCTACTCGCAGATCCTCAACTCGAGCCGCGACTTCTCGACGGCGCTCTGCGACGACCAGGCGCGCCTTGTCGCCCAGGCCGAGCACGTGCCGATCCACGTGGGCGCGATCCCCTGGGCCGTCGAGTCGGTGCGCGACGCGTTCCTCGGGCGCGTGCATCCCGGGGACGTCTTCCTGCTGAACGACCCCTACCACGGCAACAACCACCTGCCCGACCTCACGGCGTTCGTGCCCGTGTTCGTGGACGACGAGGTCGCCTTCTGGTCGATCAACCGGGCGCACCAGTCGGACATCGGCGGCGCGACGCACGGCGCCTACAACCCGGCCGCGACGGAGATCTGGCAGGAGGGGCTCCGGATCACGCCGCTCAAGCTCTACGATCGCGGTGAGCTGCGCGACGACGTGCTGAAGATGATCACGACGAACGTCCGCCACCCGCACGACTTCATGGGCGACCTCAACGCCATGATCGGCTCGGCGAAGGTCGGCGAGCGCCGGCTGCACGCGCTCCTCGACGAGTACGGCACGAAGACGGTCGTCGGCGCCGTGGACGAGATCCTCGACGGCGCCGAGAAGCAGGCGCGCGCGTGCGTCCGGACGTGGAAGGACGGCGTGTATCGCGGCGAGTCGATCCTCGACGACGACGGCCACGGCTTCACCGACATCTGGATCCGCGCGACGGTCACGAAGAAGGGCGACGCGCTCACGGTCGACCTCTCCGGGTCGCACCGGCAGGTCCACGGCTTCATCAACTCGTCGTTCCCGAACACGATGTCGTCGGTCCACATGGCCTTCGCCTACCTGATCGACCCACGCACGCCGAAGAACTCGGGGACCTTCCGCCCGGTGAAGACGATCCTGAAGGAGGGCACGATCGTCTGGCCGTACGCGCCGGCGCCGGTCACGCTCGCGACCAACCACTGCGCCCAGGAGATCGCCGAGGCGATCATCAAGGCGCTGGCGCCCGCGTGCCCCGAGCGGACGATCGCGGGCTGGGGGCGGCGCTTCCGCATCGCGATCAAGGGCGTCAATCCGCGGACCAAGCGGCCGTTCATCTGGCACATGTTCCACGCGCGGCCGGGCGGCGGCGCGACGGCCGTGGGCGACGGCTGGGAGACGGCCGGCGAGGGCCAGGCGGCCGGCGGCATCAAGTTCGGGAGCGTCGAGGTCGCCGAGGTGCGGTTCCCGCTGACGTTCGAGCACCACGAATTCCGCGCGGACTCGGCCGGCGACGGCCGGCACCGCGGCGGCGTCGGCGCGGTGCTCCGCCTGCGCGTGGACACGGAGGAGCCCGCGGTCGCGAACACGGCGGGCGACGGCGTGCGCCATCCGCCGTACGGTCTCCTCGGCGGCCGGGACGGCCTCCCGCACCGGTACCGGCTGCTCTCGCGCGGGCGGGCGCCGCGCTTCCTCAAGACGAAGGAGGTCGGCGTCGTCGTGCGGCCGGGGGACGTGTTCTTCGTCGAGTCGTCCGGCGGCGGCGGCTACGGGCCGCCGTCGAGGCGGTCGCGCGAGGCGCGCGCGGCGGACCTCGCGAACGGCTTTGTGACCAGGCGCGGCGGCGTGTCGCGGGCGCGGAAGACGCGCTAGGGTGCAGCTCCGGGGGACGCTGCCGCTCCTCGCGCTCCTGCCGCTCGCGTCGCCGTGCGCGGCCTTCCAGGAGGAGGTCCGGACACTCGCGACGCGCGCGGGCGTGACGGACGCGTTCTTCCTGATCACGCCCGACGCGCCGCCGGTGGCGAGCGTGGTCCTCTTCTCCGGCGGCGAGGGCGTCGTCGGGGTGGGGCGCCTGAAGAATCCCGGGTGGGGACGCGGGAACTTCCTCGTCAGGAACCGCCGGACGTTCGCCGGGCACGGCATCCTCGTCGCGGTCGTGGAGGTGCCGTCCGACCACAAGACGGGCTACGGCTACGGCGCGTTCAGGGCGAGCAAGGAGCACGCGCAGGACATCGCCGCCGTCATCGCCGCGCTGCGCCGCGAGGCGAGCGTGCCGGTGTGGGTCGTCGGGACGAGCATGGGGACGATCTCCGCGGCGAACGCCGCCGCGCGGCTCAGGGAGGGCGGGCCCGACGGGCTCGTGCTCACGTCGAGCGTGACGCGCAGGAGCCGGGTCGTGGGCGTCACGCTGAGCGACGTGGACCTCGACGAGATCCGCGTGCCGACGCTCGTGGTGCACCACGAGAACGACGCGTGCGTCGTGACGCCGATCGCCGACGCGTGGACGCTCCCGCGGCGGCTCAAGCGGGCGCCGAAGAAGGAGGTCGTCGCGTTCCGGGGCGGGTCGCCGGTCGGCGACCCGTGCGAGGGCTATGCGCATCACGGGTACTTCGGGATCGACGACGAGGTCGTGAAGGCGATCGCCGACTGGATCAAGGCGGCCAGGTGAGGGGGGACGGCATGTTCAAGCACGTGGTGACGTCGGAAGCGGAGCTGCGGGACCTCCTGGGCTCCCCGAGCGAGCGGGCGGTGAAGAAGGACGTCGCGGTCCTCGACGAGCACTGCCGCGCGTTCCTCGCGCGGTCGCCGTTCCTGCTGCTCGCGACGTCGAGCGGCGCCGGCCGGTGCGACGTGTCGCCCAAGGGCGACGCGCCGGGCTTCGTCCGCGTCCTCGACGAGCGCCATCTGGTCGTCCCCGATCGGCCGGGCAACAAGCGGCTCGACGGGATGCGGAACCTCCTCCAGAACCCGCACGTCGGGATGATCTTCCTCGTCCCCGGGCGCGAGGAGACGCTCCGGGTCAACGGCCGCGCCTGGATCGTGCGCGACGCCGAGCTGCTCGCGTCGCTCGCCGCGCGGGGACGGGAGCCGCTCCTCGCGATCGGCGTGGAGGTCGAGGAGTGCTTCTTCCACTGTCCGAAGGCGTTCCTGCGCTCCGAGCTGTGGGAGCCCGCGCGCTGGCCCGGCCGCGAGGCGCTCCCGTCGATGGCGAGCGTGATCTACGACCAGGTGCGCCCCGAGGGCAGGACGCGCGAGGAGTACCAGCGCGAGAGCGAGGAGAACCTCAAGAGGACCCTCTACTGATGGCCCGCGTGCCGCTCATCACCACGAAGGACGAGCTGCCGGCCGAGCACCACGCCGCGTTCGACCTCATCACGCAGAGCCGCGGCCGGGTGGCCGGGCCCTTCGGGGTGCTCCTGCACAGTCCCGAGGCCGCCAAGCGCATCGCCCACCTCGGCGCCTACATCCGCTTCGAGTCCGCGCTCTCGGGCGAGCAGCGCGAGCTGGCGATCCTCGCGACGGCGCGGGCGATGGACTGCCGCTACGAGTGGGCCGCCCACGTGCCGCTCGCGCGGAAGGCGGGCGTGCGCGGCGAGGCGATCGCCGCGATCCGCGACAAGCGCGCGCCCGCGGGCCTGACGCCGGCCGAGGCCGAGATCGTCCAGTTCGTGACGGCGCTCCTCCGCGCCCACCGCGTGGACGACGGGACCTACCGGACGCTCCACGCGCGCTTCGGCGCGCGGGCCCTCGTCGAGCTGACGGCGACCGCCGGCTACTACGCGATGATCGCCTCCGCGCTCAACGCGTTCGACGTCCAGCCCGAGCCGGGCGCCGACCTCCTGCCTGACTGAGCCGCGTGTACCGCATCGGGATCGACGTCGGCGGCACCTTCACCGACCTCGTGGCGGTCGACGACGGCGGACGGGTCGTCATCGCCAAGACCGCTTCCACGCCGCGCGACCCGTCCGAGGGGCTCATGGAGGGGCTGCGCCTCCTCGCCGCCGAGCTCGGCACCGACCTCGGGGGCCTCCTCGCCGAGACCGCGTCCGTCGTCCACGGCACGACGGTCGCGACCAACGCGCTGCTCGAGCGGAAGGGCGCCCGGGTCGGCCTGCTGACGACCGAGGGCCACCGCGACGTGGTCGAGATGCGGGAAGGGCTCAAGGACGACCGCTACAACCTCAGGATGCCGCCGCCCGTCCCGCTCGTGCCGCGCGCGCGGCGCCTCGGCGTGCGCGAGCGCATGAGGTTCGACGGCACGGTGCTGGAGCGGCTCCGCGCGAAGTCGCTCGGCGCGGCGCTCGCGAAGCTCGCGAAGGACCGCGTCGAGTCGGTCGCCGTCTGCTACCTCCACTCCTACCGCAATCCGAAGCACGAGCGGGACACGGGACGGGTCGTCGCGAAGCGCCTGCCCGGCGTCTACGTCTCGCTCTCGTCCGAGGTGCTGCCGCAGATCAAGGAGTACGAGCGGGTCTGGACGACGGTCGTGAACGCGTACGTCGGCCCCGCGCTCGCACGCTACCTGGCGAGCCTCGCCGCAAAGCTCCGCGCGGCGGGCTACCGGGGCGACGTGCTCATCATGCAGTCGCACGGCGGCGTCGCGCCCGTGAAGGAGTCGGCGCGCCTCGCGGCCGGCGCGGTGCTGTCGGGCCCCGCGGGAGGCGTCGCGGCGGGCCGCTACGCGGCGCGCCTCCTCGGCGAGGGGAACCTGATCACCTTCGACATGGGCGGCACGAGCACCGACATCGCGCTCCTCCAGCAGGGCGAGCCCCAGCTCACGGGCGAGAAGACGGTCGGCGTCGCCAAGGTCGCGCTCCCGGCGATCGACATCCACACGCTCGGCGCGGGCGGCGGCTCGATCGCGCGGGTGGACCCGGGGAAGATCCTCCACGTCGGGCCCGAGAGCGCGGGCGCCGACCCGGGCCCCGCGTGCTACGCGAAGGGCGGAACCCGCGCCACCGTGACCGACGCGAACCTCGTCCTCGGCTACCTCGACCCGGCGAACTTCCTCGGCGGCCGCATCGGGCTCGACGCGAAGGCGGCGGAGCGCGCGGTCGCGCAGATCGCCAGGCAGCTCGGCACCGGCGTCGTGGAGGCCGCGCTCGGGATCTCGCGCGTCGTCAACACCAACATGGCCGAGGGGATCCGGATCGTCTCGGTGCGGCGCGGCGTCGATCCGCGGAAGTTCGCGCTCGTCGCCTTCGGGGGCGCGGCGGGCCTGCAGATCACGGAGGTCGCGCGCCTCCTCGAGATCCGCCGGGTCGTCGTGCCCTCGGTGGCCGCGGTGCTGTCGGCGTGGGGGATGCTCGCGACCGACCTCCGCTACGAGCTCGTCCGCTCCCACGTGAGCGAGGTCGGGTACATGACCCCCGCGGCGCTGCGACGGCTCTTCGCCGAGCTCGAGGCCGAGGGGCGGAAGCGGCTCGGCGCGTTCGAGGGGTCGATCGGCGTCCACCGCTCGCTCGACATGCGCTACGGTGAGCAGATCTTCGAGATCCAGGTGCCGCTCGACGGTGTGGACCTCGCTGCGCCCGGCCTGCTGGACGAGGTCGCCGCGCGCTTCCATCGCCGCCACGAGGAGCTCTACGCCTACAGCGCGCCCGGCCAGGAGGTCGTCATCGTCAACGCGCGCGTCGCCGTCGTGGGCCGCCTGCCGGTGCTGCCCGCCGAGGGCGGCGCCGCCACGCGCCGCGCGGGGGCCGGGCCCGGGCGGCGGCGCGTGTGGCTCGGCGACTGGGTCGAGGTGCCGGTCTTCAAGCTCGACGCGCTCGTGCCGGGCCAGGAGGTCAAGGGCCCGGCGATCTTCGAGTCGGCGACGACGACGGTGCTCGCGCGCGAGGACGAGCGCGTGACCGTCACCCGCCACGGCTGGCTCGACATCCGCCTCGCCTGAGCCCGCCCGGATCCCGCGTGCCGTGCCTCCGCTCCGTGCCGGACTGATGGCCGCGCGCGAGCTGGTCGTGCGCGCGGCGCCGGAGGACGTCGTCCACCGCGCCTCGCTCGCGCTCCGCCGGCTCGGGGCGCGCGTCATCCGTTATGATGCCCGCGCGGGGACGCTCGAGGCGCGCGCCGGCCGGCGGCTCCTGCCGGAGGTCGTCCGCGTGAGCGCCAGCCCCGAGGGCGAGGGGGCCACGCGGGTGAGCATCGGCACCGACGGGAGAGACTGGCGGGCGCTCGTGCGCCAGCTCGCCGCCGACCTCGAGGCGGCCGAATGGCGCTGACGCCCGGCCTCCGCCGCAACATCCTGGCGCTCGGGCTCGACCACTCGGTCTTCCTGATCGGGTTCTCGTTCGCGTCCCAGTCCACGATCCTGCCCGCGTTCGCCGCGCACCTCGGCGCGCCCAACGTCGTCATCGGCGCGATCCCCGCGGTGATGACGCTTGGCTGGTTCCTGCCGTCGCTGTTCGCCGCGGGACACACGCAGACGCTCGCGCGGAAGCTCCCGTTCGTCGTGCGCTACACGGTCTGGGAACGGGCGCCGTTCCTGGTCATGGTCCTCGCCGCCTTTCTCCTCGCCGAGCGCGCGCCCGCCCTGACGCTCGCCGTGCTGCTCCTGATGCTCCTCACCATCACGGGCACCGGCGGCGTGGTGATGCCCGCGTGGATGGACATCATCGGCCGCGCGATCCCGGTGACGGTGCGCGGCCGTTTCTTCGCGGGCTCGGCCCTCTTCGCCGGCCTGGGCGGCTTCGCGGGGAGCTTCCTGACGGCGCGCATTCTCGCGGTGCTGCCGCCGCCGGCGAGCTACGGCGTGTGCTTCCTCTGCGCCGCGGCGTGCATGGGGATCTCGTTCGCCGCGCTGCTGCTCGTCCACGAGCCGCCGGCCGCGGCGCCCGCGCCGGCCGTCGCGCTGAAAACCTACCTCGCGCGCGTGCCGGCGCTGCTGCGCCGCAACCGGAACCTCACGTGGTTCCTCGCCGCGCGCGCGTTCGGCATGGTCGGCTCGATGGGGAGCGGCTTCTTCACGGTCTACGCGCTCACCGGCTGGGCGGCGCCCGAGGCCCAGGTGGGCGTGTTCACCACGCTGCTCCTCGCCGGCCAGGTCATCGGCACCGTGACGCTCGGCTGGCTCGCCGACCACGCGGGCCACCGGCTCGTGCTCATCACCGGCGTCGCCGCGATGCTGGGCGCCAGCGTCTGGGCCCTCGCCGCGTCCTCGCTCGCGGCGTTCGGTGCCGTGTTCGTGCTGGCGGGCCTCCAGGGCGCGGCGGTCACGATCTCGAACCTGAACGTCCTGCTCGAGTTCGCGCCCTCACCCGAGGAGCGGCCGACCTACATCGGCCTCGGGACCACGTCCCTCGCGCCGGTCGCGTTCGGCGCCCCCCTCGTCGCCGGCCTGATCGCCGACGCCCGGGGCTTCGCCGCCGTCTTCGTCCTGGCGGCCCTCGCCGGCGCGGTCGGCCTCGCCATCCTGGTCGCGGCGGTCAGGGATCCGCGTCACGAGCCCGCGGCCTCGCCTCTGCCCTGACGCGGCGCTCCGCCGCTCCCGTCGGGTAGCTGCCCGAGGGTCAAAAAGGCCCAGCGCATGGGTACAGAATTGTCACTTCCGGACGCGGGTGGGTCGGGAAGCTCCCGAGCAACGTATCGGGAGCTAATAAAAATCAACGCTCTCACGGGGTTGGTGTGGAGATTGCTTGTATGACCGACGGGTATGTCTCGTAGAGATTTCGGAATGCGCCGCGTTGCGCCGGGATCGACGCCGGAGAGGCTCGCTCCTGGGGTGTTTGACGTATATTACTGGGCAGTGGGCCGGACGGTGGGCAGCCGCGGGTTCAGCCTCGTCGAGCTGCTCGTGCTGGTGGGCGTGATCGCCATCATCACGACGGTCAGCGCCCCCGCGTTCGTCAACTACTGGCGCGCGGCCACCCTCCAGGGCGGCGCGCGCGAGCTCGCGACCATCATCAACCGGGGGCGCCAGGTCGCGATCTCGAACAACACGACGGTCTGCGTGAAGCAGAGCACGAACAAGGTGCAGTTCCTGACGGGCGGGTGCGCCGGCACGGTGTGGACGGGCGCCGGCACGGACGGCGGCGGCTGGTTCACCCTCCAGAACGGCGTCACCGTCAGCTCGACGACCGCCAACTCGGTGTTCAACTTCATGGGCGCGGCGACGACCGCCGGCGTCTACACCGTGACCAACCCGGTCGACAACGCCTCCATGCACGTGACCGTCGCCCTCTCCGGGCGCGTCACGATCGGGCCATGACCATGACTCTCAGAGACCAGCGCGGATTCACGGTCGCCGAGGTGCTCGTCGCCGCGGTGATCGTCTCACTCGCGTTCGTCGCGCTCGGGACGATCGTGCCGATCGCGACCTACGCCGTGCAGGAGGGCTACCAGCTCTCCACGGCGACGTTCCTCGCCGATCAGAAGCTCGAGCAGATCAAGGTCCTGCCGTGGACGTCGACGCCGGCCAACGACTGTCTCGGCGTCTCGGCGTCGTCGACCGCGGCGCCGAAAACCCCGGGAAGCGCGACCTGCACGCTCGGCGCGACGTTCGTGAACCCCGGCGGCGCGCTCACCTGGGAGGCGGACGAGAGCACGACCTCGATCACCAACTTCAACGGTTACTCCCGGCAGGTCCGCGTCACGGATTGCGGAGCCGGAGCGGGGTGCATGGGAATCGTGGACCCCGGCATGCGCTTCGTCACCGTCACGGTGAGCTACACGTCGCTCACCGCCACCGGGAATGCCGCCTCCGGGACCAAGTCGTACTCGGTCTCGATGATCGTGAGCCAGCGATGAGCACGCCGGCGACGCGGATGCCCGGGATCAACGACCAGCGCGGGTACACGCTCGCGGAGCTCCTGACGGCCATGGCCGTGTTGGGGCTCCTCCTGGCCGGGCTCCTCCTCACGCTCCAGGAAGGGCAGACCGCCTACCAGTACAGCGCCGGTCGCGCGGAGGTCCAGCAGAACGCGCGCGTGGCGCTCGACCGGATGCTCCGCGAGCTGCGGACGGCGACGACGATCATCACCTCGACCTCGACCGACGTGAAGTTCACCTACTGCGACGGCACCAACCCCGCGACGACCCCTTGCGATAGCACCATGCTGATCACCGTCGAATATTCGCTGAGCGGCGCCAGCGCGCCGTACCTCCTCCAGCGCAACCAGACGGGCGCCGCGAACCAGCCCGACACCCTGATCGGCGGCGTGAGTGCGCTCACGATCACCTACTACGACATTAACAACGTCGTGACCACGACGGCGGCGAACGTCCGCTCGATCGACATCCAGCTCACGACGAGGCCCGAGGACACGACGATCGCGGCGCCGAACATCCGCACGGCCGTCGTGGAGGGCCAAGTGAGAGTGAGGAACGAATAATGAACAACGAACGCGGAATTGCGCTGCCGATGGCGCTGATGGTGATGGTCATTCTGACCGCGCTCATGGCGGCCTTTGCCGTCCTCGCGACGAGCGAGCCACAGATCGCGAGCAACCAGGTCGCGAGCGCGCAGGCCCGCGCGCTGGCGGAGTCCGGCATCGAGCGCGTGCTCTGGGCCCTGACCTCAGGCCAGAATGGGGGTGTCGCGCCGAACGCGCTCATCCTCACGGCCGGGGCCTCGGGCTGCACGCCGTACTGCCTGCCCGCGGCCCTGGGGCCCTATGACGGCGCGACCGAGACAACGCTGGGCGTCGGCAGCTTCAAGGTGGTGATTCAAGACGGGGCGCAGCCGAACCAGAAGCTCGTGACCGCCAGAGGCTACGTCCCGAACGCGACGAACCCGATCGCGATCAAGCAGATCAAGGTGACCGTGACACGGCTCAACTGGATCAACCCCCTTTGCGCGCTCTGCACCGGCAGCCCGGCCGCCCCGTTTCCCGGGAACGTCCAGGTCGGCGGCACCGCCACCCTGAATGCCTCGTTGACAGCACAGGGGTCGGCGCCCGCAGGGGCGTTCTGCGCCGGGGTGACGCCAGCCGCCGCAGTGGGCGCCACCGGAACCGTCGGCACGAACGGAACCCCCGGGCTCTACGGTCCAGGTGGTATTTCCCCCTCCATTCAGCAAAACGCCAGCTTCCCGAGCAGCATGTTCTTGAGCAGCTCAGACATGGCCGCACTCAAGGCGATGGCGCAGGCGCGGGGAACCTATTACACGGCGACGCAGGCGACATGGAGCTACCCGCCGAGCAATGGCATCATCTTCGTAGACACGACTGACGGCGGGCCTCTAACTTCCCTCAACAAGGCCAACCTGCATCTCAACGGAGGCTCCAACTGGAGCGGGTGGCTCGTCGTCAATGGCGATCTGACCTGGACGGGTAACATTGGAAACCTGACGGGGCTCATCTACGCGCAAAACAATCTTATCCTCCACGGCGCTGGAAACGGCAATATCCAGGGTGCCGCCATCTCGGCGAACCTGCTGGATTCGAGTGCGACCTCCGTCGACACCCTCACCATTGGGAACAACCCGGTCAGCTACAATTGCCCAAGCGTCCGCAACGGCGGCGGCACGCTCAGCCAGAACTGGTTCCTCAGTCCCGGAACGTATCGAGAAGTGTCTGGATCTTGAGGTCGGCGCTCGGCTTAGTGACGCTCAGTCTCGCGCTCGCGATCGGGAGTTGCCAGCGCGCTCCTGAGGTACCGCGGGTGTCCGAGGCGCCGGGAGCCGTAAACCACCTCGCGGAGGCCAGGAAGGCGCTCGCCATCGCCAACTGGTCCGCCGCAGCGCCCCACCTGCGGGCAGCCCTCGAGCAAGATCCGGGTAGCCTTTTCCTGCACTATAACCTGGCGGTCTGCGCCACCTGGCTCGACTTGCGGAATGAAGCGACACGCGAGTTCGAGTGGGTCGTGGCACATGCGCCATCCGACTCAGAAGAGGCGACGACGGCACGACGCTGGCTTGCCAGCGGCAAAGCTCAGGCGCCCATTCAGGCAGCCGCCGAGCCTAGCAATCCAGACCTCGGCGACGCGGGAGTTCACGGCGTGGTTCTCTGGGCCGAGCCCGGGCAGCTACCGACGCCTCAGGGGAGGCTCCAGATCTTCCTCCACGGACTTCGCAACACTCCTACCGCGGAGCGTTTCTACTGGGTGCGGAGCGACGAAGAGGGCCGTTACCAGTTCACGCGCATCGTCCCGGGCCAGTACAAGCTGAGCGACGCGATCGCGCGGCCGAAGTGGCGTCTGAAAATCGTCGTAGAGCCGGGACAGGAGGCATTGTTCGACCTCACTCTGGATAACGCTCGTCCAGCGCGCGACGATTTCCCTGAAGACGGGTAGCTCAGTCCTGACGATTCCGCCCCAACAAGTAGCCCCCGGCACCTCCTCGGCGTCATGACAGGCTTCGTCCTCGAGCAGGCGCTCGTACTCGAGCCGGGCGACGCGAGGTTACGCTCCGACCTCCTCCTCGAGCTCGGGCGCGTCGGCGGCGATCGCCGTAGGGAGCCGTGTACTCGCCGACGCCCTTGAGCACGAGGAACACGGCCGAGGTCGTTCCCCCGTTCGTGTCATCCCCCTTCGAACCGCTCGTGTGCTATCAACTCGCTCACACCGTAGGCCAGCTGGACGCCTATGGGATTTGGAATCGGGAAAGTGCTTCCAGGTACTCCGGCGCCCTGCCAGAAGTCACGAGGACGGCGAAGGCGGCCATGAGCGCGGTCAGGATCACCATGACGATCAGCGCCATCGGCAGCGCGATTCCACGTTCGTTGTTCATTATTCGTTCCTCACTCTCACACGGCCCTCCACGACGGCCGTGCCGAGCCCCGGTGGCCGACAGTAAGGCCGAAAGGCGCCCCGATGTCAACGGGGCGTGCAGGCTGTTGGCTCACCCGGTCGGTTTCTCGCGTGGGGGCTTAGCATCGACGACGAGATTCTCTACGGTCTCCTCGCGCGGAGATCCGGTGCCGCCCACCGCGCCGGCCGGGACTCGAAAAGAGGTCCGGCGCGACAAGAAGGCGCCTGAGTCGCGAGAGGCAGATCGCCCAGTTCGAGCGCCTGCAGAGGCACCGGCGCGGTGAGACCCTCCCGCCTCCGATTCGCGGTGACGTGACGAAGGCTCAGTAGCGGGACAGACCCTGAATGTTTCGGCGGGTGGAATTTGCGAAACAAAGCCGACGTATCATTTTGACCCCATGAAGACGTGAGCGAGAACGACTCGCACTCGACTTCGCGCTGATGGCGGAGAAACGCGAGACAGTCGCTGCCGCGTTTCAGGTCAGCGGGACGTAGTCGTACTCGCCGATGCCCTGGAGCACGAGGAACACGGCCGACGTCTTGCCCGGGTTCGTCACGAGGTGCGGCCGGCCCGGCCTGACCGTGTAGGTCTCGCCCGGCGCGAGCCGGACCTCCACCTTCGGGTCGCGCAGGAACAGGCGCAGCCGGCCATCGAGCACGTAGAAGGTGTCCTGCGTGCTCGTGTGATAATGCCAGGGCACCTGCTGCGTCGGCGAGATCTGGAGCTCGGTGATCCAGAAGCCGGGCCGCTCGGCGTGCCGGGCGCGCCGCTCGACCTCGTAGAGGTGACTCGCATCCCTGACGGGCTTCATCGCGAGCATGGCGTCCTCCCGCGGCGATGGTACCATCGCCGCACACGTCGTGACCGGAGGACCTCCATGACCCAGGACCTGCTCGAGTCCGTCAAGGACGGCGTCGCCGTCCTCACGCTGAATCGCCCCGACCGCCTGAACGCCATGTCGCGGCCGATGCTCGACGCGCTCCTCGCGGCGCTGCCCCGGCTCGCCGACGACCCGGAGGTGGGCGCCGTCGTCCTCACCGGCGCCGGGCGCGGCTTCTGCGCGGGCGGCGACGTGAAGGCGATGGCCGAGGGGCGCGAGGCCGAGGGCACGACCCTCGAGGAGCGCGCCCAGGCCCTCCGCGGACGCATGGAGGTCTCGCGCTGGCTCCACGAGATGCCGAAGCCGACGATCGCGATGGTGCGCGGCGCCGCGGCGGGCGCCGGGCTCTCGCTGGCGCTCGCGTGCGACCTGCGGGTCGCCGGCGACACGGCGCGCTTCGCGCCGGCATTCGCGCGCGTGGGCTACTCGGGCGACTTCGGCGGGAGCTGGTTCCTTACCCGGCTCGTCGGCACCGCGAAGGCGCGCGAGCTCTACTACACGGCCGACATCCTGGACGCCCAGCAGGCGCTCCTGCTCGGGCTCGTGAACCGCGTCGTCCCGGACAGGCACCTCGAGGACGAGACGCTGGCGCTGGCCCAGCGCCTCGCGCGCGGCCCGCGCGTCGCGCTCCGGTACATGAAGCGCAACTTCAACGCGGCGGAGACCGGGGCGCTCAAGGACTCGCTCGACCTCGAGGCCTGGCACCACACGCGCTGCGGCATGACCGAGGACCATCGCGAGGCGGCGACGGCCTTCGTCGAGAAGCGCGAGCCGGTGTTCCGCGGGCGCTAGCGCGGCATGGGCGGCACCTTCACGGGCGAGCTCTGGCAGGCGATCGCGCCGATCTGGACGGCGATCCTCCGCCACCCCTTCGTGCGCGGCCTCACCGACGGCTCGCTCCCACGCGAGAGCTTCCGCTTCTACGCGGTGCAGGACGCGCTCTACCTCCGGGACTTCGCCCGCGCCCTCTCGCTCGCGGCGGCACGGGCGCCCGCGGACGAGTGGATCAGCATGTTCGACGAGCACGCGGCCGGCGCCCTGAAGGTCGAGCGCGCGCTCCACGAGGGCTTCTTCGCCGAGTGGCGACTCACCCCCGAGGCCGTCGCGGCCACGCCGCTGGCGCCGACGAACCTCGCCTACACGAGCTACCTCCTGGCCGTCGCCTACGCGGCGCCCTGGCACGAGGCGGTGGCCGCGCTCCTGCCGTGCTACTGGATCTACTGGGAGGTCGGCAAGGAGCTCGAGCGTGCGGGCTCGCCCGACCCGCTCTACGCGCGCTGGATCGGCACCTACGCCTCCGAGGAGTTCGGCGGCGTCGTGCGCGCCGTCCTCGACGCGACCGACCGCACCGCGGCGCGGCTCGGCGACGCGGAGCGGGCAGCGATGAGACGGCACTTCGTCACGACGAGCCGGTACGAGTGGATGTTCTGGGAGATGGGCCACCGCCGCGAAGCCTGGCCCGTCTGAGGCGCCGATGGACGACGCCGAGCGACTCCGGCGCGCGACCGAGCTCTGGCAGGCGGCGTACCGCCACCAGATGAAGGGCGACCTCGACCGCGCGATCGAGCTCTACCGGGGCTCGATCGCGGAGCGGCCGACCGCGGAGGCGCACACGTTCCTCGGCTGGACGCTGAGCTTCCAGGGCCGGCTCGCGGAGGCCACCGCCGAGTGCCTGCGGGCCATCGAGGTGGACCCCGACTTCGGCAACCCCTACAACGACATCGGCTGCTACCTCATGCAGCAGGACAAGCTCGAGGAGGCGATCCCGTGGCTCGAGAAGGCGAAGCGGGCGCCGCGCTACGAGCCCCGGCAATTCCCATACATGAACCTCGGCCGGATCTACGTCCGGCAGGGACGCTGGTGGGACGCGCTTCGCGAGTTCGAGGCCGCCGTGCGCCTGGCCCCCGACGACGCCGAGCTCCGCCGCACGCTCCATTCGCTGCGCGCCCGGCTGAACTGAGCACCGCAGACTGACGGCTAGACGCGGTAGCGCTCGAGGACGCGCCGGTCGAGCTCGCCTTGCCCGTGAGGTCCCAGAGCGCGATGTCGATCGCCGAGATGGCGGCGACCGGCCAGCCCTTGGACGAGCCGAAGACCTCGGCCTCGGGCAGCGCGTGACACAGGACGTGGCTCTTGACCTCACGGATCTTCATGGTCGTCTCCTCGTTTACAATGGCGCATGCGTGGGTGGAGCGCCGCGCTCGTCGCGGGACTCCTGGTGCCGCTGCTCTCCGCGGCGCCCGCCGCCTCGCAGAGCGCGTCATCCCCGAAGGCTGACTGGCGGGGCACGGGCACCGTCGTCGCGGTCCTCCCACCGCCGTCGAGCCTCCACGCGACCCGCCCGGTGATCATCATCCACCACGCCCCGATCCACGGCCTCATGGAGGAGGCGATGGACATGCCCTTCATCGCGGCCTCCACCGGCCTCTTCGCGGGCCTCCGGCCCGGCGACCGGATCGCGTTCGGCCTCAAGGACACGCCGGACGCCCTCCTCGTCGTCTCTATCGAGCGCCTGGCTCCGCGCTGAGCCGCCGGACGAACGCGGCGACGGCGCGGCCGATCTCGTCGGGCGAGTCCTCCTGGAGGAAGTGCGTGCCCTTCACCGTGACCTCCTGCTGGTTCGGCCAGGTCCGGCAGAAGTCGCGGACCGCGCCCGTGGCGAGGAAGCCCGGATCGCCGTTGACGAACAGCTTGGGCACCGGGCTCCGCACGAGCCAGTCGGCGTACGCGCGCGCGATCTCGGCGACGTCGGCGGGCTCGCCGTCGAGCGGGATCTGCCGCGGCCAGGTGAGGGTCGGCCGGCGCGACTCGCCGGGCTCACGGTAGGGGGTGCGGTAGCGCTCCATCTCCTCGGGCGTGAGCCCGCGCAGCACGCTCGCCGGCAGGAGCCGCTCGACGAACACGTTCTTCGCGAGCACGACCTCCTCGCCCGCGGGCGAGCGCATCGCCTGGAAGATCTTGCGGGCCGGCTCCGGCCACTCCTGCCACGTCATCGGGCGGACGAGCGCCTCCATGTACGCGAGACCCCGCACGCGCTCGGGATGGCGGCGCGCCCAGTGGAAGCCGAGCGCCGAGCCCCAGTCGTGGACGACGAGCGTGACGTTCCGGTCGAGGCCGAGGGCGTCGAACCAGGCGTCGAGGTAGCGGGCGTGGTCCACGAAGCGGTACGAGCCGCCCGGCGCCTTGCCCGAGTCGCCCATGCCGACCAGGTCCGGCGCCAGGCACCGGGCGCCGCCCGCGACGTGAGGGATGACGTTCCGCCAGAGGTACGAGGAGGTCGGGTTGCCGTGCAGGAAGACGACGGGGTCGCCCGCGCCCGTGTCCACGAAGGCGAGCTCGGTGTCGAGGACGCGCACGCGGCGCCGGCGGTGGTTGTCGAGGGCGCTGATAGGCATGGCGGACTCCTCCGGGGCTCCTAGTCGAGCACGACGCCGCCGTCCACGACGAGCACCTGACCCGTCACGAAGCTCGACATCGGCGAGGCGAGGTAGACGACCGCCTGCGCGATGTCGTCGGGGTGCCCCATGCGCGAGATGGGCTGCGCCATGACGTTGTAGTCGTAGCCGCGGGTCATGTCGGTCTGCACGGGCCCGGGCGCGACCGCGTTGACCCGCACGCCGTAGCGGCCGGCGTCCTTCGCGAGCCAGCGGGTGAACGCGATGACGCCGCCCTTTGCCGCCGCGTACGCCGGGCCGGTGCGGCCGCCGCGCGTGGCCGTCTCGTCCTCCGGGCGCGAGACCGCGCCCCCCGCCATGCCGGACACCGAGGCGATGTTCACGATCGCGCCGCCCTCCCGCTTCAGGTGCGGGTAGGCCGCCTGGCTCACGAGGATCGTGCCCTTCAGGATCACGTCGAGCTCGCGCTGAAGCGTCGCCTCGTCGAGGTCCTCGAGCGCGAGCCGCTCGCCGACGCCGGCGTTGTTGACGACGACGTCGAGCCGCCCGAGCTCCGCGAGCGTGCGCTCGACCGCCGCCTCCACGGCGGCGCGATTGGCGACGTCGGCGCGCAGCGGGAGGCAGCGGCGCTTGAGGGCCTCGACGCGCGCGCGGGTGTCGAGCGGCGGCTCGAGGTCCACCGCCGCGACGTCGGCGCCGATCGCGGCGAGCGCGACGGCGATCGCCCGGCCGATGCCGCGGCCGGCGCCGGTGACGAGCGCCACCCGGCCCGCGAGGGTCGGCGGGGCGCTCGGCTCGGTCGTCATGGGCGGGAGAATACGCCATAATCGAGAGGCATGGTCACGCGACGCTTCAGCCCCGGCATCCGCACGGCGCTCCGGATCGACATCGCCGCGGCCGTCCTTCTGGCGGTCTTCGCCGGCCTGACGGGGCCGTTCGTCGGGCTGATCCTCCGACGCGACCTCGGCGCCACGCCGTTCCAGCTCTCGGTCATGTCCGCCGCGACCGGCGCGAGCCTCCTGCTCTCGCTCGCGTGGGCGCAGGCACTCGGGGGGCGCGCGCCGCTCCCGTACCTCGTCTGGCCCGCGGTCGTCGCCCGCGGGGCCTTCCTCCTCGTGCCGCTCGCGGCCGGCGCGTGGTCGTTCGCGGGGCTCGTCGTCGCGTCGAGCGTGTTCGGCGCCGCCGCGGGGCCGGCGCAGGCCGCCGTCGTCGAGCGCGTCTATCCGCGCGCCGAGCGCGGCCGGGCCCTCGGCGTCGTGAAGATGGCCGGTGCGGCGCTCGGCATCGTCCTGGCGCTCGCCGCCGGCCAGCTCTTCGAGCGCGTCGACTGGCGCTGGATCTTCCCCGCCGCGGCGGTCGTGGGGATGGCGGCGAGCCTCACGCAGGGGCGGCTCAGGGTGCCCGAGCCGCCCGCCGGCGGCGACACCGCGTCGGGCCCGGCGCTCGCGGGCGCGTGGGCGACGGTCCGTGACGATCACGGCTTCAGGCGCCTCCTCGTGGCCGCGTTCCTCTTCGGCGCGGGCTGCTGGATCCAGACGCCGGCGCATCCGCTCCTGCTGGTGGACGTGCTGAACGCGAGCGCCGCGCAGGTCGGCGTCTTCGCCGCCGTCGCGGCGGGCGCGGCGCTCCTCGGCGGCGCGGGCTGGGGCTGGCTCGTGGACCGGCGCTCGAGCCTCGCCGCGCTCGCGCTGATGTACCTGATCGGCGCGGCGGCCCCCGCGATCTGCTTTGCTGCGGGAAGCCCGTGGGCCCTCGTCGGTAGCTCGGCCGCCGACGCCCTCGCCGGCGTGGGCCTCGACCTCGTCTGGATGCTGGTCGTGATCGACGCGGCCGGCCCGCGGCGCGCCCCGCAGTACGTCGCGATCGGCGCCGCGCTCGCAGGCGTACGCGGGATCCTGGGTCCGCTGGCGGGTGGGCTCCTGATCCACGCCGCGGGCGTCCGTGCCGTGTACCTCGTCGCCGCGGCCCTCGAGGTCGCCGCGGCCGCGCTCGTCGTCCGCGAGGTACGGCGGCGCGCCTCGGCCACCGCGGCCGCCGGCGCCGCGCGGCTCGACCCCGGCCGCGGACGCTCCCGGGAAGCCTTCGAGCATTAGCGCCGCGGCCGTCGGGTTATACTCCTACCCGTTGTGATCATCGCGACACGACTCGTCGTCCTGGGCTTCTGCGTCGCCTGCACGGCGCCGGTCTGGGCCGGCTCGTCGCCGACCGACCAGCTCCGCGACTACACGGACCAGGTCCTCAAGGTGCTCGACGACCCGGCGCTCCGCCCCCAGGACCGGCGCGACGCGGTACGCAAGATCGCCGCCCAGATCTTCGACCTCGGCGAGACGGCGAGGCGCGCGCTCGCGCGTCACTGGCAGGCGCGGACGGCCGCCGAGCGGGAGGAGTTCACCCACCTCTTCGGCGACCTCCTCGAGCGCACGTACATCGCCCGGATCGACCAGTACGGCGGCGAGAAGGTCCGCTACGTCGCCGAGACCGTGGACGGCGACCACGCCGTCGTGCGCGCGAGGGTCCTCACCAGGAAGGGGAGCGAGGTCCCGGTCGAGTCGCGGCTGCTCCTGCGCGGCGATCGCTGGCTGATCTACGACGTCCTGATCGAGAACGTGAGCCTCATCGCCAACTACCGCGCCCAGTTCGACAAGATCATCCGGACCACCTCGTTCGACGAGCTCATGAAGCGCCTCAAGACCAAGCGCGAGGAGTTCGAGGCCGAGGGCGCCCCCAAGCCCCGGGGTTGACGGCGCTTCGATAGTTTTATAAACTTGGAAATGTGAAGACGCTCCCGCTCGTCCGGCTCCAGGCCCGCGAGGACCACGTCGAGGCGTTCAAGGCGCTCGCGCACCTCTCCCGGCTGCAGATCTTCTTCTTGCTCGTGCGCCAGGCGCGGGAGGTGCCCGCCGGGGAGATCCAGGCCGCGCTCGAGATCCCGGGCCCGACCCTCTCCCACCACCTCGACGCGCTGCGCCGGGCGGGGCTGGTCCGGAGCCGGAAGGAGGAGCGCTTCGTCTACTACTCGGCGCGCCCCGACACGGTCTCGGAGCTGGTCCGGCTCCTGACCGCCTGCTGCTGAAGGAGCATGCCATGACCGACCTCCCCCGCGTCCACGTGCACATGAAGGTCTCCGACCTCGCGAAGAGCCGCGAGTTCTACCGGCGGTTCTTCGGCGCCGAGCCCGTGAAGGAGAAGCCGGGCTACGTGAAGTTCCTGCCGCCGTGGGGCCCGCTGAACCTCGCCCTGTCCGAGGGGCGGCCCGCGGAGGGCGGCGGCCCGGTGGATCACGTGGGGATCCAGGTCGCGTCGCGCGACGCCGTCCTGCGCCAGCTCGCGCGGGTGAAGGCGGCGGGCCTCGCCGTGCGGGAGGAGCTCGGCGTGGACTGCTGCCACGCGAACCAGGACAAGTTCTGGGTGCACGATCCCGACGGCGTGGAGTGGGAGGTGTACGTGCTGAACCGCGACCTCGAGGACGCGCCCCGCGGCCTGCCGCTCGCCAAGGGGGCGTCCTGCTGCGTCCCGTCCTGATGGCCTCGACGGGCGCGACGGCCGCGACCATCCCGGTCGAGGTCGCCTCCTGGGTCACGAAGTTCATCGGCGGCGACGGCACCGGGCGGCGGGTGTTCGAGGAGGCGCTGCCGCCGGGCGCCACGGTCCGGAGCGTGCTCGGACGGCTCTCGGCCCGCTATCCCGACCTCCAGGCCGCGCTCTGGCACGGGGACGAGCTCGGCGAGCACATCGAGGTCCTCGTGAACGACGCCGTCCTCGGCATCGGGCACGCGCTCGACTCGCCGCTCCGGCCGGGCGACCGCATCACGCTCCTCGGTCAGTTCATGGGCGGCCGCTAGAGCGGCGTGGCGACGTACCAGGTGATCGCCTGGCGGGACATCCCCGCGGTCGTCGAGGCGCGCGACGGCGCCGGAGCCGTCACCCGCCAGCTCTCGGAGCGCTTCCAGTCGCTGATCGACTCCGTCGCCATGCAGTTCGGCCTCGAGGGCTCCGAGGCCTACATCGAGCAGTGGACCCGGAGCGCGGTCGCCGAGCGTGCGGGGACGGCGGCCGAGGTCGCCGACGCCGTCGCGGCGGAGCTCGAGGACCGCTTCCAGGAGTTCATCGGTCAGGCGTTCCGCCGTCCGTGAGGCTCGACGGATGGCTTCTCGCGGTCTGCGCGTCGCGGACGTTCATGACGTCCATGTTCATGACGTACGCCGCGACCCTGCCGGTGCTCCGCGCCGAGTGGGGGATGACGGCGACCGCGGCGGGCTCGATCTCCACCGGCTTCCAGGCGGGCTACGCCGTGTCGCTCGTGTTCTTCTCCGCGCTGGCCGACCGGGTCGGCGCGCGGCGCGTCTTCCTCGGCTCGGCGTGGCTCAGCGCGGTCTCCGGGCTCCTCTTCGCGGCCTTCGCGCGCTCCTACCTCACGGGCCTCGTCCTCTACACGCTGGTCGCCCTCTCCCAGGGCGGGACCTACACGACCGCGATCATGCTCTTCGCCGACCGCTACCCGCCCGCGCGGCGCGGCGCCGCGGTGGGCTGGCTGATCGCGAGCTCGTCGGCGGGCTACGCGCTCTCACTCGTCGTCTCGGGCGCGGCCGTGCGGGCGGGCGGCTACCCGCTCGCGTTCCTCGCCAGCGCGCTCGGCCCGGTGCTCGGCGTGGTGATCGTGTGGCTCGTGCTCCGGGCGACCCCCAACGTCGTGCACCCGCGGCACGAGGGCGCGCGCTTCGGCACCGCGGTGCTCGGAAACCGCCCGGCGGTCCGGCTGATCCTCGGCTACACGTTCCACTCCTGGGAGCTGCTCGGCATGTGGGCGTGGACTCCCGCGTTCGTCGCCGCGGTCTTCGCCGTGTCGGGCGAGGGCTCGCTCCGCGCCGTGGAGCTCGCCTCGTACGTGTCGGCCGCGTTCCATCTGATGGGGCTCCTCGCCTCGACCTCGATGGGCCGGCTGTCGGACGGCCTCGGCCGGCGCGTCGTCCTCCTCGGCCTGGCCGCGACGAGCGCCGTCTGCTCGCTCGTCTTCGGCTGGCTGATCGGCCTGCCCCTCGCCGTCGTCTTCGCGGTCGGCGCGTTGTACGGCTTCGCCGCGCTCGGCGACTCGCCCGTGCTCTCGACGGCCCTCACCGAGGCGGTCGACCCCCCGCACCTCGGCGCGGCCCTGGCGCTGCGCTCGTTCATGGGCTTCGGCGCCGGCGCGGTCGCGCCGATCGTGTTCGGCCGCGTCCTCGACGTGACGAACCCGCCCGGCGCCTCCCCGACCGCGTGGGGCTGGGCGTTCGTCACGCTGGGCGCGGGCGGGCTTGCGGCGGCGTGGTGCGCGCGCGGGCTCGCGCCCGACCGCGTCCGCACGACCCGGCCGGCGCCGATGTAATAAGCTAGGGTCGAGGCGACGGCGTGCCCCGGCCCATCCCGCTGAAGCTCGTCGAGGACACCGCGCGCGAGCTCATGGCGCGCGCGGCGATCGACATCCCCGCCGACTACCGCGAGGGGGTCCGCCTGGCCCGCGAGCGCGAGCGGAACCGTCTCGCGCGCTTCGTGCTCACCGAGATGGAGCGGAACTGGGACGTCGCGACGGCCGAGCGCCGGCCCATGTGCGCGGACACCGGACTGCCGCGCTACTACGTCAAGGCGGGCAACGAGGCGGTCGTCGAGGGCGGGTTCGTGGCGCTCGAGCGCGCGCTCAGGCGCGCGACGGCCGACGCGACGGCGTCGGTCCCGCTCAGACCGAACCGCGTCCACCCCCTCTCGCGCGCGGACCACGACAACAACGTCGGCGTCCACGCCCCCGAGGTGACCTACACCTTCGAGCCGGACGCGGACTGGCTCGATCTCACCACCGTCCACAAGGGCGGCCTGTTCGGCAGCGACTACCGGATGCTCTTCCCGGCCGACGGCGTCGGCGGCGTCAAGCGCTTCTTCGTGGACACGCTCGTCCAGTTCGGCCGGCGCGGCCTCGCGTGCCAGCCCGCGATCGTCGGCGTGGGCATCGGCGGCTCGAAGGACACCTGCGTGCGGCTCGGCAAGGAGGCGGCGTGCCTGCGCGTCGTGGGCAGCCGGAACCCCGACCCGCAGGTCGCCGCGCTGGAGGAGGAGCTGACGGCGCTCGGGAACTACGTCGGGATCGGCGCGATGGGCTTCGCCGGCACCTCCCTCGTGGTCTCGACCCACGTCGAGGTGGCCTACACGCACACGGGCGGCATGCCGGTCGCGATCCACGAGTTCTGCCTGTCGTCCAGACGGGCGACGGCGCGGATCCATCCCGACGGCCGTGTCGAGTTCCGGGCCGACCCGAAGTGGTTCACCGACTACTACCGCCGGGACGGAATCGAATGATCATGCGGCTCGACGACGTCGCGATGGACGAGGTCCACCTGACGACGCCGGTCGGCGACGCCGACCTCGCGCGTCTGAAGCTCGGCGACGTCGTCTACCTCACGGGCGTTGTCTACACGGCGCGCGAGGGCGTCTACCGCAAGGTCGTGGAGCAGGGGGCGGAGCTGCCGGCCTCCGTCCGCGCCCTGACGAACGTCAGCTTCCACTGCTCACCGGCCGCGACCGTGCGGCCCGACGGCACCTACGCGGTCGCCGCGGTCACGGCGACCGCGAGCTTCCGCTTCGGGAAGTCCATGAGCCGGTGGTTCGAGCGCTCGGGCACCCGGGTGGTGGTCGGCAAGGCGGGCCTGACCGAGTTCGCCTATCGCGAGTGGTTCGTCCCGCACGGCGCCGTCTACCTCACGACGATCGGGTACGGGATGGGCGCCGCCTACGGACAGTGCATCCGGCGGGTGCGGGAGGTCCACTGGCTCCGAGAGCTCGGGATCGCCCAGGCCCTTTGGGTGCTGGAGGTGGACCGCCTGGGTCCCTTCCTGGTGGAGGGTGACCGCGAGGGGCGGAGCCTCTTCGCCCTGGCGAACCGGGAGATCAACGTGCGGCTCGAGGACGTCTACCGTGGCCTGCCGCCCTTCGCGATGGGCCGCTTCGGCGAGACGACCGCCCGAACGGACGAGGTCGTGTAGTCGTGTAATATGGCTGCAGAGGTACGGCAGCTCCAAATTCCTTCAAGGAGGCAGGCATGCGGAAGCTGACAGGGTGGTTGCTGGTGGTGCTGGTCGCGGTCGTCGCGGTGTCCTTCGTGTCCGTCAATGTCGTCGGCGTCGCCTACGCCCAGGCGCCGACCGAGAAGAAAGACGACATGAAGAAGGACGACATGAAGAAGGACATGAAGAAAGACGACGTGAAGAAGGACACGAAGGGGATGGAGAAGAAGGCCGAGAAGAAGGAAAAGACGGCCGAAAAGAAGGCAAAGATGGCCGAGAAGAAGGACAAGAAGATGGAGAAGAAGGTCGAGAAGAAGGTCGAGAAGAAGGACGAGAAGAAAGAGGCCGAGAAGAAGTAGCGGCCGTGACGTTGCGCCGGCTCCTCGTCCTCGGAGCATTGCTGTTGCCGGCGCTGGTCTTCGCCGGCACGGCGGGCGGCCAGGCCCTGCGGCTCGGCCAATCGGCTCCGGAGGTGACGGGCGAGCCGTGGATCAACAGCGGCCCCCTGAGCATGCAGGGGCTCAGGGGCCGCGTCGTCCTGGTCGAGTTCTGGACGTATGGCTGCGTCAATTGCGCGAACGTCGTTCCACAGCTCAAAGCGTGGCACGAGAAGTACGGACCCGACGGGCTCGTCGTCGTCGCCGTCCACAGCCCCGAGTTTCCGTGGGAGAAGCGGCACGACAAGGTCGTGGCCGCGACGCAGCGGTTCGGCATCCGGTACCCGGTGGTGCAAGACAACGACTTCGCCATCTGGAACCGGTGGGGCGTGCGGGCCTGGCCCACGCTCCTGCTGGTGGACCGGAAGGGCGTGGTCCGGTATCGTCACATCGGTGAGGGGGACTACGACGAGACGGAGGCGGCGATCCGTCGCCTCCTCGCCGACCAGACGTGATCCCGCGCTCCCGCCGCCAGGAGTGACCCAGGAGGCGGTTTGCGCATGCTGATCCGACGCGCTCCCCGGTTCACCTCGAACGACGTCACCCCCGAGCAGCTCTACCTGAACCGCCGCGAGTGGATCGCCGGCGCGGCGGCGGCGGCACTCCTGCCGGGCGAGAGCGCGGCCGCGACGCCTCCCGGCCCACCGCTCAAGGCGGCCCGCAACGAGGCGCTCTCGCTCAAGGAGCCCCCGACCAAGTTCGAGTCGGCCACGACGTACAACAACTTCTACGAGTTCGGGGTCAACAAGGACGACCCCGCGCGGCTCGCGCACACGCTCCGGCCCCGGCCGTGGGCCCTGCAGGTGGACGGGCTCGTGCACAAGCCGAAGACCTTCGACGTGGACGAGCTGATCCGCCTCCACCCGCTCGAGGAGCGCGTGTACGCCCTGCGCTGCGTGGAGGCGTGGTCCATGGTGATCCCGTGGATCGGCTTCCCGCTCGCGTCGCTCCTCCGGCGCGTCGAGCCGGCGGGCGCGGCGAAATACGTCGAGTTCACGACGCTGCTCGACCCGAGCCAGTTCCCGGCGCAGCGGCCCGGCTTCTTCGGCTTCTCGTCGCTCGACTGGCCGTACGTCGAGGGCCTCCGCCTCGACGAGGCCCTGCACCCGCTGACGCTGCTGACGGTCGGCATGTACGGGCAGGTGCTGCCGAACCCGAACGGGGCTCCGATCCGGGTCGTCGTGCCGTGGAAGTACGGCTTCAAGAGCGGGAAGTCGATCGTGCGCATCCGCCTCGTCGCCGACGAGCCGAAGACCGCCTGGAACAAGGCGGCGCCGCAGGAGTACGGGTTCTACTCGAACGTCAACCCGGAGGTCAGCCACCCGCGCTGGAGCCAGGCGACCGAGCGGCGGATCGGCGAGTTCCGCCGGCGCCCCACGCTCATGTTCAACGGCTACGCCGACCAGGTGGCCCATCTCTACGCGGGGATGGACCTGAGAAAGTCCTACTAGCGGTCGTGTCCCGCCGCGCCCGCATCGCGCTGAAGGCGGTGGTCTGGGGCGCGTGCCTCCTGCCCCTCGGCTCGCTCCTCTACCGGTTCGCGACCGACGACCTCACCGCGAACCCCATCAGCTTCGTCACCAACACGCTCGGCGACTGGACGCTCCGGATCCTGCTCGCCTCGCTCGCGATGACACCGCTCCGGATCGTGTTCGGGTGGTCGTGGCCGATCACGCTGCGCCGGCTCCTCGGCCTCTTCGCCTTCTCCTACGTGTGCCTGCATTTCTCGGTGTGGATCGTCCTCGACTTCTTCTTCGACTGGCCGCGGATGTGGGAGGACATCCTGAAGCGCCCCTACATCACGCTCGGCATGCTGGGCCTCCTCTCGCTCCTGCCGCTCGCGCTCACGTCCACGAGCGGCTGGATCAAGCGCCTCGGCGCCCGGACGTGGACCCGCCTCCACCGCCTCGCCTACCTGGCCGGGGTCCTGGGCTGCACGCACTTCCTCTGGCTGGCGAAGGTCGGGCGGACGGATCAGTACTGGCACGCCGGCGTACTCGCGCTCCTGCTCGGCGTGCGGGCGGTGAACGCCGGGCTGCGGTTCGCGCGCAAGCGCCGGCGCGCGGCGAGCACCGTCCCCGCGTGAATCCGCCGGCCTTGACGGCCGCGTAGGGACCGTGGAGACTCGGGCGTCATGGCGCGCGCGCTGATCGTCCTCCTCGCCCTCCTGCTCGCCGGCTGCGCCGCGGCGGGCGCCCCGGCGCGGGCCGTCCCGCCCGCCCGGCCGGTGCGCGCGGTCCTGCCGAACGGCGTGACGTTGATCGCGCAGGAGCATCGCGCGAGCGACGTCGTCGCGTTGCAGCTCTGGGTCCGCACCGGCGGCCGCGACGAGTCGCCCGACGAGCTCGGCCTCTCGCACTACCTCGAGCACATGCTCTTCAAGGGGACGCCGACGCGCCCGCCGGGCGCGATCGACGAGCTGGTCGAGGGGCTCGGGGGCACGAGCAACGCGTTCACCTCGTACGACTACACCCACTACGACGTGGTCCTCCCGGCCGGCGCGCTCCGTGCCGGGATCGAGCTGCTCGCGGACATCGGGGTCAACGCGAGCTTTCCTCCGGCGGAGCTGGAGAGCGAGAAGAAGGTCGTCTTCGAGGAGATGAACCTCGTCGAGGACGATCCGGAGAAGTTTCTCGGCCGGCGCCTCAACGAGCTCGCCTACGCGCCGCACCCGTACGGCCGGCCGATCCTCGGCACGCGCGAGCTGATCCAGGGGCTCACGCGCGACCGCCTGGAGCGCTATTACAAGGCGCACTACGTGGCGCCGAACCTCGTGCTCGTCGTCGTGGGCGCGGTGAGCCCGGGCGAGGTGCGGCGGCTCGCGGAGGCCTCCTTCGAGCGCCTGCCGGCGGTCCGCGCGCCGCGGCCCGACGCCCCGCCGCCGCCCGCGATCGACCGGAGCAAGCGCCTCGACGTGCCGCGCGCGGAGAAGCAGGCGTACCTCGGCCTGGCGTGGCGGGCCGCGGCGAACGGGAACGAGGACATCTACGCGGTGGACCTGCTCACCACGATCCTCGGCGATTCACCGAGCTCGCGGCTCAACCAGGCGCTGCGCGAGCGCGAACGGCTGGTCGCTTCGATCGAGGCGGGCTACGTCGCGTCGGCGAAGGCGGGGCTCGTCAGCGTCACCGCGCGCCTCGAGCCTCAGAACCTCGAGCGCGCGGAGGCGGCGATCCTCGCGGTGATCCGGCGGGTCCGCGACGAAGGCGTGACCGAAGCCGAGCGCCGGCGCGCGATCATCACCGCCGAGTCGAGCTACGCCTTCGACATCGAGACCGCGGAGGGGCTCGCGAAGTCGTACGGTCAGGCGGAGACGACCTGGACGCTCGAGGACGAGATCTCGTACCTCGGGCGGCTCCGGCAGATCACGGCGGCGCAGATCCAGGCGGTCGCGCGCCGGTACTTCGGCGGCGACACCTACGCGCGCGTCCGCTTCGTGCCCGAGGCCTCCAAGTGATGCGGCACCTGCTCCCGGCGCTCTACGCCGCGTGCCTGCTCGCCGCGCCGGCCGCCGCGGCGGACGTGACGCAGGCGCGGCTGGACAACGGCTTCACCGTGATCGTGCGCGAGAACCCCGTGGCGCCGGTCGTCGCGGCGTCGCTCCTGGTCAAGATGGGGACGCGCTGGGAGACGCCCGCCGTTGCGGGGATCTCGAACTTCGTCCACGCGGTGATGGTGAAGGGGACCGCGAAGCGGAGCGGGAGCGAGCTGGCGGAAGCGGTCGCGGCGCTCGGCGGAAAGATCAGCGCGGCCGGGGACGTGGACGACTCGGAGATCCGCGCGTCGGCGCTCGCGCGCTTCTGGCGGGAGCTCCTCTCGCTCGTCGCCGAGCTCGCGCTCGAGCCGAGGCTCCTGCCCGCGGAGGTGGACGTGGAGCGCGACTTCCTGCTGAGCCGCGTCCAGAAGCGACGCGACAACGCGCCCCAGCGCGCGTTCGACGAGTTCTTCGCGGCGCTCTACAGCCCGCACCCCTACGGGCTGCCCGTGCTGGGCACGCCGGAGTCGCTCGCGCGCATCGATCATGCCGCGCTCGTCGCCGCGTACCGCGAGGGCTACCGACCCGAGCGGATGATCCTCGCGGTGAGCGGGCAGGTCTCGGCGCCGGAGGTCCTCGCGGAGACGCGGCGCCTGTTCAGCCGGATGCCGCCGGGCGGGGCTCCCCCCGAGCCGGCGAGCCCGGCCCCCGCGGGGGCGGGCCGGCGCGTCGAGGTCGAGATGCCGGCGCAGCAGTCGCAGATCCTGCTCGGCGGGCTCGCGCCCGCGCTCGACCATGCCGATCACGCCGCGGTCAAGGTGCTCTCGACGATCCTGGGCGGTGGGATGGCGGGGCGCCTGTTCGTCGAACTCCGGGACAAGCGCGGCCTGGCCTACACGACGACCGCGTACTACGACCCCGTGCGCGGCCCGGGGGCGCTCGTGCTCTATCTCGGCACCGCGCCCGAGAACGCAGCGCGCGCCGAGGACGCGCTCCGGCGCGAGGTCGAACGGATCCAGCGGGAGCCCGTCGGCGAGGAGGAGCTCAAGCGCGCCAAGGGCTATCTCCTGGGGCGGTACGCGATGGATCGGCGCACGAACGAGCGCCAGGCATGGTACCTCGCCTTCTACGAGCTTCAGGGGCAAGGGCGCGACTACCCGGAGCGCTACCGGCGCGCCGTCGAAGCGGTCACGGCGGCCGACGTGCAGCGCGTCGCCCGCCGGTATCTCGGGAACTCGACGACGCTGGTCCTCGGGCCGCGCTGAGCCCTAGGCGCTCCGCGCGCGGCGCGCCTCCTCGGCGGCCTTGATCTCCTCGGCGAACATGCCGACGTGCAGCGGGCAGGGCGGCTTGTTCTCCTCGACGTACTGGCAGTCGAGCTGGTCACACTGGACGAAGTAACCCTGCGGCCGCCCGAAGCCGCCCTGGCGGCGCAGGCGGATGTGGACCGTCTCGGACACGACTTCGCACCGGAACTCCCGCGCTTGGCCTCGACTCACGTGGTCTCCTCCGGGCCCGTGGAGCCCGCCCCATGACGATACGCCTGCGCGCCGCCGGGCACAACAGCGCTCGGGACGGCCGGACGACGGCGAAATTCTCTCAGACCTGCCGTCGAGATTCCGAGATATATTGTGCGGGGTTTTCAGCGCGCTTCTTTCTCAGGGGAGGGTCGTTTTGCGCCGTTTTCGGGTCGGCGACGTCCGCGGTGTCGCCCGCGCGTTGAGCTTCGTCGCCGTGACGCTGCTGGTCGCGGGCTGCGGCAGCCTCTCGGGCGCCGTCCGCACCGAGTCTTCGCTGCTCGTCGCGGAGTCATATCGGGAAACGCCGGGGGCCGACACGCCGGCCCTCGTGAGCGGCGCGTCCGACGTCGCGCGCGAGGAGCCCGGGGCCCCCGCGACGCCGCGCGCCGTCGTGTCGGGGGGCGGGACGCTCGGCTCGGGCGACGGCGACGCGGGCGCCGACCCGGTGCTGGTCCAGACACAGCGCGCGCCCGGCGAGAGGCTGTCCACCGCCGAGGACCAGGAGCCCGAGGAGTACGACCCCTGGGAGAAGTTCAACGAGACGATGTTCGAGCTCAACCGGAAGCTCGACAGGTATTTGCTGAAACCGGTCGCGAAGGCCTACAACGTCATCATGCCCGAGCCCTTCCAGGTTCTGATCGCCAACGGCTTCGACAACATCGGCTTCGTGCCCCGCGCGGTCAACAGCCTGCTCCAGGGCAAGTTGGGCGGGGCCGGTCGTGAGGTGTCCCGCTTCCTCATCAACAGCACCGCCGGCATCGGCGGGCTC
>DATFVL010000159.1 GCA_035260325.1 Candidatus Methylomirabilota bacterium
GGCGCGGGCTCGCTCCGTCGCGCGCGGAGCATGCGTATCAGGAAGAAAGCGCCGCCGACCACCAGCAGGATCTCGAGGAAGCCGATGCCACCCCCGAAGCCGCCGCCGAAGCCGCCGAAGAGCATCGAGCCGATGAGGCCGCCGAGCGCCAGACCCGCGAGACCGCCCATCAGCCCGCCGAAGATGCCGGGCCGATTCGGCTGCGAGGGCATCGGCGCCGGGTTCGCCGGCGCCACCGGCGACGGCGCGGGCTTCGCGGGCGACGAGTAGGAGCGCGAGCCGCGGCTGCCGCCGCCCGTCGCGCGGGCCCAGGCGGTTCCGGCATCCACCACGAGCAGGGAGACGAGCACTATTCCGAGCAACGCCGTCAAGGCGTGAATTCGCATGGCCGCACCTCCGGCCATCATTCTAGCTCAGGGCGCGCTCAGGGAATCAGGAGAACCTTGCCCGTGGTCTTGCGTCCCTCCAACGCCCGGTGCGCCTCGGCCGCGTCCTTCAGCGGGAACTCGAACTCGGTCCGGAGCCGGAGCTTGCCGTCGCGGATCCAGCCGAGCACCTCGCCCGCGCGCTGGAGCAGCTCCTCGCGCGTCGCCGTGTGGTGGACGAGGCTCGGGCGCGTGAGGAAGAGCGACCCCTTCTGGTTCAGGATCTGCAGATCGAACGCGCCGATGGGCCCGCTCGACTGGCCGTAGAGCACCATCATCCCGCGCGGCGCCAGACAGTTGAACCCCTTGTCGAAGGTCGTCTTCCCGACCGAGTCGTAGACGACCTGCAGGCCCTTGCCGCCCGTGATGCGCTTCACCTCGACCTCGAAGTCCTGCTTCGTGTAGAGGATGACCTGGTCGGCGCCCGCCTCGCGCGCGAGCTTGGCCTTCTCGTCCGTCGAGACGGTGCCGACGACGCGCGCCCCGCGCATCCGAGCGATCTGGCAGAGGAGGAGCCCGACACCGCCCGCCGCCGCGTGGACCAGGGCCGTGTCGCCCGACTTCAGCGGATGCGTCGAGCACGCCAGGTAGTGCGCCGTCATCCCCTGGAGCATCGCCGCCGCGCCCTGCCGCGTGCTCACGCCCTGCGGCAGCACGACGAGGCGCTGGGCGGGCACGGCGGCGTACTGCGCGTACGCGCCCGGCACACCCGCATAGGCGACCTTGTCGCCGACCTGCACCTCGGTCACCCCCGGGCCCACCGCGGTCACCGTGCCGCCGGCCTCGAGTCCGAGCGTGATCGGCAGCTCGAGCTTGTACTGGCCGCTGCGCTGGTAGACGTCGACGTAGTTCACCCCCGCCGCCTCGACCTTGACGATCGCCTCGCCCGCCTTGGGCGTGGGCTCGGGCACGTCCTCGTACGTGAGCGCCTCGGGACCGCCGGCCTTGTGGATGCGAACGGCTTTCATCGGGTGACCTCCGTCGTCGGATTAGCGCAGCGGATTATAGCACCGGCGCTTCGATCTGTTTCCTACGGGAGCTTGAGCGCGTGGTAGTCGCCGGTGACGCTCCCGCCCCCGGCGAGCGTGGCCGGCAGCGCGGTGGGGTCCAGTGCCGGCAGTGTGCGATGAAACTTCAGATCCGCCGTGCTGTAGAGATAGCTCGGCTCGAGCAGCGTGTAGGGCCCCGAGAGATCGACGCTCGGGAAGACGGCGGGGGCCTGCGCCGGATCCAAGCCGTAGAGCAGCGTGCCATAGCCGCCGGCCGTGTAGTAGAACGTCACCAGGGCGGCCGAGCCCGTCGCCGACCATATGTCGTGAAAGCCGACGTCCAGGGTCGCGCCGATGAACTGCGCGCGCGCGAGATCGGGATCCCACACGAGCAGATCCCCCAGGTACCCGAACGTGCCCATCAGATCGTCGATCCAGGCGAGCGAGAGGAACACCAGGCGCTCGTTCCCGGCGACGGGCCGGGGGCGGCGGGCTTCGAGAAGCTGCCCGGGGAACCGCTGCGCCGCTCCCCCTCGCGCCTGGTGAATGCGCAAGGCGCTGCACACGCTCTGGGTGTCGCACTGCTCGATGAACAGCACGTCGAAGGGCGTGCTCACGGGCTGGATCGTGTACCGCCCCCGCGCGATCATCGCGTCGCGCAGATCCCCGCGGAGCCAGCCGTCCAGCCCCAGGCTCTGCTCGCCGTTCGCCGGCAGCGTGACGTCCGTGACGCTCCCGAGCGTCTGGCCCGGGCTGAGGCCGAACACGCCGCTGGAGGACGAGCTCTGCTCGGTGCGGTCCGCCGGGCCCCTGCCGCCGTACGTCACCGTGTAGTGCACCCAGAACGTGGTGTTGCCGACGCAGCAGCTGGTGTCCAGCGCATCGTCCACCACCTGCGAATTGATGGTGACGACCGGCCCGGCGGTCGAGGCGACCACCGTCCCCCGCTCGAGGTCCACCAGCGCCCAGAGCAGCGGCGCGATCTGCTCGGGAAAGTACGGCGAGATGGTCTTCGTGGTGGATTGCTCGAGACCACCCTGCTGACTCAATCTGAAGAAGGGCACCGTCGCAGACGCCACGGTCGGCCTGTCGAGATAGACAACGACCAGACCGAGCGGGCGGCCGCCGGCGTCCACGCTGATGTCCTGGAGCTGCCAGTAGTACGGGTCGAAGACGCTCCCGACGTCCGAGTTGTGCCGGATGTCGAGGATCACCGGGAAGCTCTGCGTGAACGGAATCGTCTGCTCGTACACCACCTGGAACGTGTACCCGCTGAAGCTCGAGCCGCTGAACTGGTACGAGCCGAAATTCTGGCTCCAGGTGAATGTCGCGGTCGCATCGGCCCGCGCCATGTGCTGGCGATACGCCACGGTCTGCGTGAAGTTGACCGTCGTGAGCTGCGCCGTGGACGGGAACGCCACACTCTTGCGTTGCGTCAGCACGAGATCGGTCGCGCCGGCCGGGATGTCGAGCTCGGCCGAGCCTGCTTTGCGCGGGACGTCGTACACGACGACAGTGGGCTGGGCGGCGTCCAGTCGGGTGCGCGCGACGAGCGCGCTGTCGGTATCCCCCCACTTCACAACCTCGTACTGGGCGACGGTGAGCGGGACGGTCTGCGAGCCCGACGGGGTCGTCAGGCCGAAGATACCTTTGGGCGTCCTGAGCTTCCACAGGGTGCCGTCGTTGACGATTTCCTCGACGCGCACGCCTCCCAACACCTTGCCGATCACGGCGCCGGGGTTGTTCTGGTTCGCCTGCTTGAGCTCGTTGCCGAGGGTGCCCTTGTATACGACCATGAACCTCTCGGCGTCGGGCGGCAGGCGAAACCGACTGGAGGTGATCGACCCCGCTGCGGGGACGCTGCTGATCGCCACCGGATCCAGAGCGGCCACGGGCGTGCGCTTTCCGTTCAGATCGTCCGCGTAGAGGCCGATCTCGCCGTCGACCAGCGCGTCGTTCTGCGCGGCGTTTGTCCCCGTGACCCGCACGATCGACGGATCGGTGGGATCCGCCGGGACGAGGTCCACATCGAGCTTGCCGCGGAAGAAGTAGTCGATCAGCGCCGCGGAGTAGCCGGTCGCGCGGGGCAGAAGTACGGCCGCCGCCGCGTCGATGGTACAGAAGTTCAGGGAGAAGACGCCCGGCTGGCCTTTCTTCTTCAACCCATCGTCGAAGAGGGAGTACGTCGTCAGATATTTGTTTCGGATGACCTCGCCCGTGACCACATCGCTCACGTCATTGCCGAAGAACGTCACCTTACCCGACAATCCTGCCGCTGCGGAGCACGCCGGAGCATCGGGTGAGGCGACGTCAACATCTGTGCGCAGCGAGAGATCCAGGCGCGGAAGAGGGTACGGCCTCCCGAAGTTGTCACGGCCGGTATTGCCGTCCACCGCCTCGGTGAAGTTGGTGTCTTTGCTAACAAAGTTACGATTGGTGAACTCCGCGAGGCCGCGGCCGTCGCCCGTGGTCCAGAAATGGCGGAGGTGCGGGAACTGCGGAGACGAATATCCACTGTAGGTAAGTGTCGTCCGGCGTTCGTTGATCTGATGCTCGAAGACGCTTGGCGTCCCGAACGGAAACGAAGGAGGGATCACTCCTGCATGCCAGTCGTTTCGCGTGTGCTCGGGCACGCCCATGTCCTGGATGAGATGGATGACCTGGCCGAGCGCCCGGAAGGTCGACGCCATCGCCGCCTCCCGGTCGCGTGGCGAGCTGGCGGTCAGGCCATTGAGGAAATAACGGTGGGCTTCGCGCCAGGAGAAGTCTTGGCCGCTGATCTGGTCGGGATCCTCCAGCGCCCACTCGAAGGCTCGGCGTCCAACGCTCACCGGACTGCCGCGGAAGTTGCCCGTGAGGCCTCGGTCGTAGACGGGATCGTAAAAATGATGACGATACCGAAAGGGATTCAACGAAATGAAATTGTTGTCGTCTTCACGGATGCTGCCCGTTGCCAGCCAATCTTCCGGGGTGAACGATTCACCCTCAGTTGACGCGAAGAGCGTCGTCACGCTCAAGCCCAGCTGCTCTTGCAGATACCCCCTCCTGAGAACAGATTGCGCGAAGGCCGATCGAGTGATTCGGTCGTGCGTTGGCGTCTCATACGCGAGGCTCGGCACCGCATACGTCATTGTGATCGCCGCACATGAAGCCCAAAAGAGTGAGGATCGCCGCATTAGTTTGCCCTCGCACGCTTCAACTGATTGTCGATATTGATGAAGAACGATTCCACTAGATCCGGGAGGATCTTATCTGGATCTACCCGACGCGCTTTGAAGTACTCGCGTTCAGCGCGCAGCGCCTCGTAAAAGCGTCTCATGCGGCCTACGTCGCGCCAGCCGGCAGAGATTCTGATGTTCTCCAGGTGCCGAAACCAATCCTCTGGTGTGCCCCGAAACGGCTCGACCCTGATCGCCATACCGTCCCAGAGCGATTCCTGCGTGCTGTCGTAGGGGTTCCCATCGATGCCGGGCCGCCGATAGTCGATCTGAGCGGCCGTCAGCTTCGTCATCGCCCGCAAGCGGGCGAAGTCTCGCTTCGAGGCATTGTGCAGCTCGACCGGCACGTACGCACTCTTGAAGATCATCAGGAATGGGCAATTATTCGCGGCGTGGGCCAACGGGGGGCGGAGCTTCGGACCCCACGCGGGAGTGACGAACACCCCCTGCGCGTCGGTCAGCGCCTCGACCACCTGAAGGCGGGGCCCCTCGCCAGATATTGTTCTGAGTTCCCATACCACCACCACGACCGCGCCCTCGATCGACTGTCCCGTCGCCGCATCCACCACCGTCGCCCGGATCTCCTTCCCGGAGTAGAACGGCGGCACGATGCCTTCGATGGACTCGCAGGTCGTAGCGATCACGAGCGAGACGAGCAAGCCCAGCGGCAGAAGCGCCCGCTTTCGCATCATCCGCCTCCGGCGCGCAGCTCTTTCAGTGCCCACTCGAACCATGGGATCACGGTCGGCGTCTCTTTCCTCAGCTCCGCGGGCAGCGTCTGCCACTCGCTGTCGAGCGCCGTCAGCATCCGGGGCGTCGGCTGATCACGGAGCGGGGCCCATATGTGGAGGAGACCATTGAGGAGCTCGGTGAGCTTCTTCGCGCGCGCCTCAGCCTCCTCGCTGGCCGCGCGCATCCGGATCTCGATAGATCGATTGTCCGACTTCAGTTGTCCCCCGTTGAAGTCGGTGGGCTCCCGGCCCGCCACGAAGAATATGAGCCCCGGCGAATCCTTGCTGACCGGGGCTCGCAGCGCCTTCGGCTCCCACGCCGCGATCGTGAAGGTTCCATCTCCGGCAGTCTCCGTCTCCACAGCGCGCAGAGTGTTCGCGAAGAGCAGTGAGTCCGCGATACGAGGGTCCCGCCACCAGGCCAGGACCGACACGCCGGCGAGCGGCTGGCCCGTCTCGTCCGCGAGCACCCTGCCTCGAATCACGGGCGAGACGTAGTCGATCCCCTGGGCATCCGCCGTCGTGTCTCCCACGCCGGCGCAAACAAGCGCGAGGCCCAGGGCCACCCAGCCAAGCGCAGTCATCACAGGGACCGGCTCACATCGCCACAATCTTCCAGACTCCGTCGAGATCCTGCATGAAATAGAGGAAATGCACAAACGTTCCCCCGTCCCGATCCTGCGTCGTCGCGTAGGCGGCGATCACGCCATCGAACGAGACGAGTCGAATGTCGCGGAGGGTGCTCGCCACCGTGGGGAGATCAGGGCCGAGCCGCTGGAACGCGCCACGATACTTGTCCTTCTGGCCATCGACCACGACGGTAACCGCTGCTTCGACGTCCCCTCGAGCGAGCGCATTGCGAAGCGTGGCCCATTTGGCTTGAAGCTGCGCGTCGGTCGCCTGTAGGTCGAGGACTTGCACGATTGTCTGTGCGGTGAAGGCATTCCCGAGCGGATCCCTGATGGTCGCCGTCGCCACGTAGACGCCTGGCCGCGAATAGGCAAATACTTGCGTGCCTGGCCCGGTCCAGCTGAGATCCGGCAGGCCGTCCCCGTTGGCGTCCAGATCCACGTGGCCGATGGGGCCGCCGGTGACCTCGAACGTGACGGTCAGCGGCGCCACGCCCGCGGGCGGAGTCGCACCCAGCGTGAACGGCGCCGCCGGAATCGCGGTCGACACTATAACCGCGATCGTCTGTTGCGCGGTCGCTCCGGCGGCGCTGGTCGCCACGGCGGTCACGCCAGTCGTGTCGGCGGTGATCAGCACCTGCGCCACGAAGCTCGTGCCCTGCACGGCGGCAGGCACGCCGTTCACGGTCACCCCCACTTCCGCGCCACCGGCGTCCACCGTCCCCCGGACGAGCAGGAGTCCGGCCGGCACGGTGGCCCCGTTCCCGGGCGACGTGATGGTGATCTGCAGACTGCTGACGGTGAATGTCCGCTGCGCCGGTGCGAGGCTCTCGTTCCCCGCCAGATCGCGCGCCTTCACCTCGAAGAGGTGATTGCCCGGCGTGAGCCCCGTCAGCGTCGCGGTCGTATCCAGGGCGAACGCCGACCACATCGCGCCGTCCAGGCGCCACGCGAACTGGAGGCTGCCCACGGGCGTCAGGTTGTCCGCTCCCGTGAAGGTGAAGAGCGCGGTCGTGCCTTGCACCGTACCGGCGGACCCTCCGGTGATCTGCGCGGTCGGCGGCGTGTTGTCCACGATGACGACGCGCGTCGCGGCCGTGGTGTTCCCGGCGCGATCGGCGGCGGTGGCCGTGAGCGTGTAGGAGATGCCGTCTCTCAAGCTCCGGGTGTCCCAGGCGGCCGTCGCCGAGGTCGAGGGGGCTGGAAGTGGCGGGCTCAGTGAGACCGACAGCAGCTGCGTCGGGGTCCCGGCCCCGGCCACGACGCCCAGGGTGACCGTGGCCACCCCGCTCCCGCTATCGCCGGCCGCTGCGCTGACCGTCACCGTCTCGCGCACCCACGCACCCGCCGGGGGTGCCTGGAAGCTCAACGCCGGCGCGATGTTGTCGTCGACGACCGTCGCCTCCGCCGGCGGCGACGTGAGCCCGTCGCCCCCGTGAGCGGTCGCGAACACCTCCAGCGTGTTCCGGGTGTTGAGGGCCAGCGTCAGCTGGGCCGCGAAGGCCCCGGTCGCGTCCGCGATCACGTTGACCGGCGTGGCGGCGTCGTTCACGAACAGGTCGACCGCCGCCCCCGCGTGCGCTGTCCCCGTCACGGCCAGTGGCGACCGGTTCGTGAACAGCGGCGTGCTCACGCTCGGCACGGGGGGCGCCAGGAACCGCAGCACGCGCTTGCCGTCGGCTACGTAGAGGTTGCCGCTCGGATCAAAAGCGAGGCCCGCGGGCTGCTTGAGCTTCGCCGCGAACAGGGTCAGGTGCGCGTCAGGGTGGAGCTTGCCGACCGTGCGATGCGCGTCGTCGTCGTCGAAGTCCAGCTTTCGCATGGTGAGGTAGAGCGCGCCTAGACGGTCGCGCGCGAGTCCCACGGGCTTCTTGAACTCGTCCGCAGGACCCAAGACGAGGGGCGGGCCGGCGCTACCATCGGCGAGGATGGGGATCTGGAACACTACGCCCGCGGCGTGCCGGTCGCCCCGGCGTCCCTGCGTGGCCGCGAACAGCGTCGCGTGGTTCAGGGCGAGACCCTGGAGGTGCTTGAAGCCGTCGGCGAAGACCGTCAGCTGGCCCGCCGGCGAGAGCGCCAGGATCATCTCGGGCTCGGCCGACTCGTCGTCGGGCTCCGCGTCGCGGTCGCGCGTGAGCCGGCGCGCGGAGACGAACAGCGTGCCGTCCTCGCGCACGGCCAGCCAGCGGGGCTGCTTGACGCCGACGAGGACCGGCGTGCGCCGGCCGGTGGCCTCCACCCGCACGACGCGTCCGGCCTTCTCCTCGGCGACCAGAAGGCGTCCCGCGGGATCGAGGGCCAGGCCGACCGGCCGCTCGAGCCCGGTGACCACCACGGCGCGGACCCCGCCGGGCGTGATGCGCGTCAGCGTGCCCGTGTCCCGGTCGGCGACGACGACATTCCCCTGCGCGTCCACGACGATGCCGCGCAGCTCACGGAATCCGTCGGCAAAGACCGCCGTCGGCGCCAGCGCCGTGATCGGTTGCCCGGCATGCGCGTGGCCGGCGAACAGGCACAGCGCCAGCGCGATGCCGAACCGGACGCGCGGGTTCCGGGAAGATTGCACGGGTACGATGGCGTCCCCGCACGTCGGGTCCGTCGGGTTGACGCAGCGCGTGCCAGGCTGGGCCCTCGCCGCGGAGGCCCCGGCCAGCAGGGCAACGATCGCCACGAGGACCGCCCTGGCGGCGTGGCACCTCCCGAGATCGCGACCATCGGGCAACATAAGGGCCGCAATATCGAGGCAAGCCGTGTGCTAAGGCGGGCCGCGGCACCCAGCCGCGGTCGAATCATCAGTTATCAGCGCGACTTGGCATCCTAGAAATGTCGCGCCGCCGTCCCGCTGCGAAGCGCCGCACTGCACTTCCGCCGGTGCACCTGCACACGAATCTGTGCAGTCGGACTGGGAGCTATCTGTTGCCGTTCCCCAGCAGCCCGCGGAGAAACTGGTACAGCGCGAAGCACTCGAGCGCGAACGGGGGGAAGCCCAGATAGCCGTGGACCGGCATCTCGAAGAGCCTCACGTCGGGCGGGTACGGCACCGTGTAGGTCCACTTGGTCAGCGCCCAGTAGTTCCAGAACTCCCACAGCGCGCCGCACACGAGCCCGCTCGCGAGGAGCGCGAGCACGCGAGAGGCGTCGCCCGCCGCGAGGTCGGCGAGCCACGACGGACGCCCGCGCTTGTAGTTGAGCGGCTCGAGGAGGAGCGCCCAGCCCGTCCAGACGAGCGGCACGAGCCACGCGGAAACCACGACGAGCGGCAGCAGCGCGGCGACGGCGCCCACGACGACGGCGGCGCGCAGCACCCTCTCCGGCGGGCGCCAGGGCCTGACGCGGGCGCGCTTGAAGACGGTCGCGCGCAGCGCCGCCGCCGTCAGGAACAGCGCGGGGAAGATCGTCGCGAAGGCCCAGTCGTAACCGACCCGGCGCAGGAAGAGGTTCGGCTCCATCCCGTGATACCGCCACCAGAGGCCGACCGCGTCGGCGCCGCCGCGCCAGAAGCGAGGCGCGTTGTACCACTCGAAGAGCCACCAGGCCGCGACCGACGCGAGGGCGACGAGCACGCCCTCGACGCGGTCGGTCGTCAGGTACGAGCGCCCGCTGAGCCGAAGGACCACAGCATCCAGCAGCAGCACGTACCCGGTCCACACGAGCGGCGTGAACCACCGCCCGACGACCGCGGAGCCCCCGAACAGCGCGGCCTCGGCGCCGAGGACGATGCCGACGCCGATCCAGCCGTGGAGCTTCACGAGACCGGTGGCCTCCTGTCAGCGCATCCTGGCCAGATCGATCGTGAACCGGCTGACGTCGCGGCCCTCGGGGTCGCGGACGATCAGCAGGACGCGCGAGCGGCCCGTGAGGTCGCGCGTCGGAAAGCCGTAGACACACCGCGCGAGGTAGGCGCCGCTCTCGAGGCGCCCGGCGGTGCGCTCGTTCTGGACGAACGCGGGCTCGATCTCGCGCTCGCCGACGACGAGCCGCGGCGCGAGATAGCGGGCGAAGTCCTCACGCGGCCCGCGTAGCTGGGTCCGGACGATGAGCCGGTCCTGCTGCTCGCGCAGGAGCCGCGCCGGCTCGTCGGGCGGGAGCTTCTCGTTCCGGAACGCCGCGTGGCGGCCGGCCATGACGAGGCGGTGGAAGGGCGTGACGACCATGACGCTGTCGCCCGCACCGTTCGCCACGCGCCACTCGGCGTCGAACGCGTCGTTGGTGACGGAGCGCTGCCCGACCCGCAGCGCCGCCTCCTGGTCCGCCGGCGCGAGCGCGAACGACGCCGCGAGCGCCGGCGCGCCCCCCAGGAGGAGCGTCGCGGTCACGAGGGCCGCCGTCGCGGGCCCGCGCGCCCTCACGGTGCCTTGCCGACCACCACGCGGTTGAAGGAGTCCGGGTCGAAGTACCTGGCGGCGACGCGCTGGACGTCGGCCGCCGTCACCGCGGCGATCCGCGCCTTGTAGCGCTCGGGATAGTCGAGCCCGAGCCCGAGTTGCTCGACGGCGGTGACGAAGTCGGCGACCTTGCCGGACGTGTCGAGGCGGAGCGGGAAGCTCCCGATCAGGTACGACTTGGCCAGGGAGAGCTCGGCGGCGGTGACGGGCTCGCGGATCATCCGCGCGAGCTCCTCCCGGAGCATCGTCTTCACGCGCGCCACCTCGGCCGTGCGGGTCTGCGCGCTCACGATGAACGCCGCGCCGAGGCGTTGGGGGGAGACGTAGCTGTACACGGTGTACGCGAGGCCGCCCTCCTCGCGCACCCGCGAGTAGAGGCGCGAGGCCGAGCCGCCGCCGAGGATGTACGAGGCGACCTGGAGGGGGAAGTAGTCGGGGTGCGCCTGGCGGACCGCCTGCCGGCCCAGCACGATCGTCGACTGCGTGAGGTCCCGCACGATCGCCTCTTCGCGCGGCCGCGGGCCCGGCGTCGCCTCGGGCACGCGCGCCGGCGGGCTCGACGGCCGTCGCCACGCGCCGAAGCGCGCCACGATCTCCCGGCGCGCCTCGTCCCGCGTGACGGCACCCACGACGGCGATGATCGCCGCGTCGGGGCGGACGTGCGCCGCGTGGAAGTGGACGACGTCGTCGCGCGTGAGCCGGCCGACGGTTTCGCGCGTCCCCTCCACGGGCACGCCGTAGGGGTGGTTCGGGAAGATCAGCCGCGCCAGCCCGCGCCCCGCGAGGGCGCCGGGGTCCTCGTCCGAGCGCTTGATCGCCGCCTGGATCTCCGCGACCTTGCGCTCGAGCTCCGCCTGCGGGAAGGTCGGCGTGAGGACGACCTCGACCAGGAGGTCCAGGCCGAGCGTCAGGTCCTTCTTGAGCACGCGGAGCGCCGCCGTGAGGTCGTCGCGGCCCGCGCCGGCCTCGAGACTCCCGCCCACGAACTCGATGGCGGCGTCGAGCTCGGGCCCGGCGCGCTTGGCCGTGCCCCGCGTGAGGAGCGCGCCGGTGAGGTTCGCGAGCCCGGCGCGGTCCGGCGGGTCGAGCGTGGCGCCGCCCCGTACGAGGACCCGCACCGCGACGAGCGGGATCGCGGGGCGCTCGGCGACGAGGAGCACGATGCCGTTGGGCAGCACCTCGCGGTGCGCGAGCGGCTCCGCGGCCGCGGGCGCGGCGGCGAGCAGCCCGAGGAGCGCGGCGAGCGGGAGCTTCACGGCGCCCGTCACGGCTGCGGCAGGAGGATGCCGACGTTCCGCTTGTCTTCGGGGAACCACGCGCCCGCGACACGCTGGACGTCCGCCGCGGTGACGGCGCGGATCTTCGCGAGGAACGCGTCCTTCAGCCGGTGGCCGCCGATCAGCTCGAAGCGCGCCAGGAGCGCGGCGCGGCGGTGGATCGAATCCTCCTGGAAGACGGTCGTCGCCTCGATCTGATTCTTCGCGCGGGCGAGCTCCTCGTCCGACACGGGCTCGCGCTTGAGCCCCTGCACCTGGGCGAGCAGCTCCTTCTCGAGCGTCTCGGGCGTCTGCCCGGGCATCGCCGTCGCCCAGAACCAGAAGAGGTTCGGATCCAGCGAGAAGTAGGAGTAGTCGCCGCCGGCGTCCAGGGCGAGCTGGCGCCGGTAGACCAGCTCCTTGTAGAGCCGCGACGCGCGCCCGCCGGCGAGGATCGTGGAGAGCACCTCGAGCGCGGCCGCGTCGTCCGACTTCTGGTTGGGCACGTGCCACGCGAGGTAGACGATCGGCAGCTCCGCCTGCTTGCGCACGATCACGCGCCGCTCGCCGTTCGGCGGCGGCTCGACGGCGAGCACCGGCGGCGGGTCGGCGCCGCGCGGGATCTTGCCGAAGCGGCGCGTGATGCTGTCGAGCGCGTCGTCGCCGCGGAAGTCGCCGACGACGACGACGATCGCGTTGTTCGGGACGTAGTAGACGTTGTGGAAGGCGCGGATCTCCGCGGGAGTGATCCGCCCGATGTCCTCCATCCACCCGATGATCGGATAGCCGTACGGGTGGGCCTTGAAGGCGATCGAGCTCACCTCCTCGCCGAGGAATCCGCCCGGGTCGTCCTCCGTCCGCGTGCGGCGCTCCTCGATCACGACCTGGCGCTCCGACTCGATGTCCTTCGGGTCGAGCAGGAGGTTCTGCATGCGGTCCGCTTCGAGCTCGAAGACGAGGTCGAGCTTGTCGGCGGCGATGTTCACGTAGTACGAGGTGACGTCCTGCGAGGTGAACGCGTTGTCCTGGCCGCCGTTCTGCTCGACGAGGCGCGCGAACTGGCCCCGCCCGTGCGCCGGCGTGCCCTTGAACATCATGTGCTCGAGGAAGTGTGCGATGCCGGTGGCGCCGCGCAGCTCGTTGCGCGAGCCGACACGGTACCAGACCTGGACGGTGACGATCGGGCTCCGGTGGTCCTCGAGGAGGAGCACGCGCAGGCCGTTGTCGAGCGTCGTCGCGACGACAACGTCCGCGGCGAGCGCCGTCGCGGGGAGCGAGAGGGTCAGCGCGAGGAGAGTCGCGGGGATGCGCCTCACTCCGTTTAGTGTATCATCCGGGGTCATGCGGCGCCCCGCCCTGCTCCTCCTGATCCTCCTCGTCCCGGGCGTCGCCGCCGCGCAGCCCTGCACCGAGTCGTTCACGACGCTGTACGAGCGCGTCTCGCCGGCGGTCGTCTCGATCCAGGCGACGAAGATCAACAAGTCGAAGCCGCAGCGGCGCTTCGAGACCGTCGTGGGCTCGGGCGTCGTGATCGAGCGCGACGGCCAGATCCTGACGAACGCCCACGTCGTGGACGGCGCGGGCACGCTCACGGTGACGCTCGACACGGGGCGCAAGGCGCCGGCGCGCCTCGTCGGCCTCGACTCGCTCCTCGACCTGGCGCTCATCCGCGTCGAGCCCGCCGCGCCGCTCGTGGTCGCGCGGCTCGGGGACTCGTCGCAGCTCCGCGTGGGCGACGAGGTCGCCGCGATCGGCAACCCGATCGGCCTCGAGCAGACGATGACGCGCGGGATCGTGAGCGGCCTGAACCGCTTCCTGCCGGGCCTCGCCGAGCAGCCGCTCATCCAGACGGACGCGCCGATCAACCCGGGCAACTCGGGCGGGCCGCTCGTCGATCGCTGCGGCAACGTCATCGGGATCAACACGTTCATCTCCGAGGAGGCGCAGTCCATCGGCTTCTCGATCCCGATCAACAGCGCCAAGGCGATCCTGCGCGAGCTCCGCGACACCGGCCGTGTCGTGCGGGCGTGGCTCGGCGTGGAGGGGCGCGAGCTGGACGGACGACTCTCCGACGTCGTCAAGCTGCCCCTGGTCCCCGGCTATCTGGTCGAGCTGGTCCACGAGGGCAGCCCCGCGGAGCGCGCCGGCGTGCGCGGCGGCACGATGTCGGTCGTCGTGCAGGGCGAGGAGTACCTGCTGGGCGGCGACATCCTCACCGCGATCCAGGGGACGTCCATCCGCACCAAGCAGGAGTACGTGGCGAAGGTGCGCACGCTCAAGCCCGGCCAGCGCGTGCGCGTGACGATCGTGCGCGACGGCCAGACGCGCGAGCTCACGCTCACCGTCGCCGAGCGCCCGCGCCTGCCCTCCGACCTGATCGATTGAACCGGGCACGGGCACCCGGGCTTTCGCCACGCCCGTGCCCCGCCGCGATCACTCGCCGCGCCCGCTTCGCTGCCCGGTCTCCGCCGTTGTCAGCCTTCCGTGATCCGCAGAAGCCACGGGTCTCGGCAAGCTCCCGGCCCGACCTCTCCCGCACGCCAGGACGCTCAGTCCGTGCGGTCGAGGAGGCGGCGCGCGCGGCGGAACACCGAGCGGAGCATCGGGCGGGTGAGCTTGCCCGTGAACGTGTTCTGCTGGCTCGGGTGGTACGACGCGATCAGCGTGATGCCGTCGGCGAAGGTCGTCGCCGCGCCGTGGCCGAACACCGGGGGGCGCGCGGGCCGCGGGCGGCCGAGGGCGCGCCGCGCGCGCAGGTAGGCCTGCCAGCCGATCCGTCCGAGCCCCACGACCACGCGCACCCGATCCAGGAGCCGCAGCTCTTCCAGCAAGTAAGGCTCACACCGCGCCATCTCGCCCGGCGTCGGCTTGTTCGCGGGCGGGGCGCAGCGGATCGCCGCCGTGATGTAGGCGTCGCGGAGCTTCAGGCCGTCGTCGCGATGCCGCGACGTCGGCTGGTTCGCGAACCCCGTGTGGTGGAGCGCGTCGAAGAGCCAATCGCCGCTCCGGTCGCCGGTGAACATGCGCCCCGTGCGGTTGCCGCCGTGGGCCGCGGGGGCGAGGCCCACCAGGAGGACGCGGGCACGCGGGTCGCCGAACCCAGGGAGCGGCCGCGCCCAATAGCGCTCGCCCACGTAACGCCGCGGCGGGGACGCCGCGGATGCCTCCCGGTGGGCCACGAGCCGCGGGCACGCGGTGCAGCGGACGATGCGCGCGTTGAGGCGGTCGAGCGGGCTTTGCAAACTTTCGGGATTGTGACACGGTGGAGGCCATGCTGCCAGCGCGCGTCCCCACGCTGATCGTCCACGGCGGCGCCGGCGCCGACTCCGCCGAGGCCGCCGAGTACCGCGCCGGCGTGCGGGCGGCCGTCCTCGCGGGCTGGACCGTGCTCGCCGGCGGCGGCACGGCGCTCGACGCAGTGGAGACGGCGGTGCGGGCCCTCGAGGACGACCCGCGCTTCAACGCCGGACGCGGCTCGGTGCTCACGTCGGCGGGCACCGTCGAGATGGACGCGTCCATCATGGAGGGCGACCGGCTGCGGTGCGGCGCGGTCGCCGCCGTGAGCCGCATCGCGAACCCGGTCACCCTCGCCCGGCGCGTGATGGACGGCACGCGCCACGTGCTGCTCGCGGGCGAGGGCGCCCTCGCGTTCGCCCGCGCCCAGGGCCTCCCCGAGTGCGATCCGCAGTCGCTCGTGACCGAGCGCCAGCTCGCGCGTCATCGGCAGCGCGCCGTCGCGGCCGCCGAGGGCACCGTCGGCGCCGTCGCCCTCGACCGCCACGGCGCGATCGCCGCGGCCACGTCCACCGGCGGCATGGCGGGCAAGCTCCCCGGCCGTGTGGGCGACAGCGCGCTGATCGGCTGCGGCACCTACGCCGACAGCTCGCTCGGCGGCGTCTCCTGCACGGGCGACGGCGAGGCGATCATCCGCGTCGTGCTCGCCCGGCAGGCGCTCGCCTACCTGAAGGAGGCCGACGACCCCGACTACGCCGCACGGGTGGCGGTGGACCTCCTCGTCGAGGAGGGCGGCGGCCAGGGCGGCCTCATCCTCCTCGACTGGCGGGGCCGGCCCGGCTGGGCGCATTCGACGCCGCTCATGCCGGTCGCGCTCATGTCGCCCGCCCTCGGCGAGCCTCGCGTGCCGTTCTGATGCTCGAGCTCGCCGACATCGACGGCGCCAGGCGCAGGCTCCAGGGCGCGATCTACGAGACGCCCTGCCCCTACTCGCAGACGCTCTCGGAGCTCTCGGGCGCGCGCTGCTTCGTGAAGCTCGAGAACCTCCAGATGACGGGCTCGTTCAAGGAGCGCGGCGCCGCGAACCTGCTGCTCCAGCTCGAAGCCGCCGCGCGCGCGCGCGGAGTCGTCGCCGCGAGCGCGGGCAACCACGGCCTCGCCGTCGCCTTCCACGCCGCCCGCCTCGGGATCCCGGCGGTGATCGTGATGCCCGAGTGGGCGCCGCTCATCAAGGTGACGTCGTCGCGCCGCTACGGCGCGGAGGTCATCCTGCACGGGGCGAACTACGACGAGGCGTACGCGCGGGCGCGCGAGGTCGAGGCCGAGCGCGGGCTCGCCTTCGTCCACCCCTTCGACGACCCGCGGGTCATCGCCGGCCAGGGCACGCTCGGCCTCGAGCTCCTCGAGCAGCGCGCGGAGATGGACGCGGTGCTGGTGCCGGTCGGCGGGGGCGGGCTCATCGGCGGCGTCGCCCTCGCGATCAAATCCCACCGTCCGTCGGTCCGCGTGATCGGCGTCCAGGCCGCGGCCCTCGCCGCGATGCGGGGCGCGCTCGAGGCCCGCGCCCGCGTCACGCTGCCCGCCGCCTCGTCGATCGCCGACGGCATCGCCGTGCGCCAGGTCGGGGAGCAGACGCTCGCGCTCGCGCAGAAGTACGTCGACGAGATCGTCACGGTGGACGAGGAGGAGCTGGCGAACGCGATCCTCCTGCTCCTCGAGATCGAGAAGACCGTCGTGGAGGGCGCGGGCGCGGCCCCCCTCGCCGCGCTCCTGAACCGGCCGCTCGACCTGGCCGGGCGGAACGTGGTGCTCGTCCTCTCCGGGGGCAACATCGACGTGACCGTGATCTCGCGCATCATCGAGCGCGGGCTCGTCAAGGACGGACGGCTCGTGCGCCTGGGCGTGCTCCTCCACGACCGGCCGGGCGCGCTCGCCCGTCTCACCGCGCTCATCGCGCAGGAGCGCGCCAACATCGTCCACATCGAGCACGACCGCGCGTTCGCGCACGGCGGGATCGGCGAAACGCAGGTGGAGCTGACGCTCGAGACCTCGGGGCGCGCACAGATCGACGCGCTCACGCAGCGGCTCGTGGCCGCCGGCTACCGCGTCGAGGAGCGGACGGGCTAGCTAGGCGCCGGGCGCCTCGGGGCTCGTGCCGTCGGTGGGCTCGAAGTCGAGGCGGTCGCGGAACGCCTCGTCGAACCGCCAGCCGGGGAGGGTCTGGGCGAGCTGCCGCTCGTCCTGGATCGGGCCGTGCTCGGCGCGATAGCGGACGATCGCCCAGACCTCGGCCGGACCGAGACCGGGGAGTTCCAGCAGCTCGAGCGCGTTCGCGAGGTTGACGCGCACCTTGGTCGCCATGGCGCACCCCCTTGCGAGGGATCTCGCGCCTACGTAAGCACCGCGGCGCCGCGCATGTCAAGGGGACCCGGCATCGAGCGTCGACGCGAGGAACTTCGTGATCTCGCGCTTGGCGCCGCGGCGCGTCCAGCGGGTGAGGATCAGGCCGGCGATGCCGATGGCGAAGACGAGCTCGAGCGCCTCGAGGTGTCGCCCCGCCAGGATGGACATGCGGACCAGGTCCGCCGCCATGATCGCGACCGACGCCGCCAGGACGAGGGGGCGGCCACGAGGCGCCCGGCGCGCGCCGCTGTCACGACCTAGCGCGTCGCGGCCGCTGACAGCGCGCCGCTGATGGCCGCGTGGGCCTGCTCGGCCAGCCGGCGCGCGGCCAACTTCGGGTCCAGGCCCGGGTCGGGATGGATCGGGGGGTGGTAGGTGATGCGGATGCGGCCGGGTCGCGGGAACGCGCGGCCCGGCGGCCAGGCGGCGTGGCCGCCGTCGATCGTCACCGGCAGGACCGGCGCCCCGACCGACACCGCCAGGCGGAACGCCCCGAGCTTGAAGCGCCGCACGCCGCCGTCCAGAGTCCGCTCGCCCTCGGGAAAGATCATCACGACCTGCCCCGACTGCAGCAAGCGCACGGCCTCCCGCGCCGCGCGCGGGTCGGCCGACTCGATCTGGACGGGGAACGCGCGGAGGAGGCGGATCAACCGGCCGAACACCGGCACCTCGAAGAGCCGGCTCCACGCCATGTAATAGACGCGCCGGCGGACGGGGATCGACACGAGCGGCGGGTCGGCGTACGTCTGGTGGTTCGGCGTGATGATGAGGGGCCCCGAGCCCGGAATGTGCTCGACGCCGACCAGCTCCAGGCCGAAATAGACTCGGCAGAGGGCGCGCATCGCGGGACGGAACAGGTCCAGGACCGGGGTCCGCACCCGCCTAGCCTACACAAAAAACGGGGCCGGGATACTCCCCGGCCCCGCGTACGACCCGTGATCTTGGGGGGTTACTCGTCGTCGCCGACGGCCTCGGCCTCAAGCTCGCTCGTGCCGCGCTGGCCGCCGAACCGCTCGAGCTGATCCTGGCAGCGCACGCAGGTCTGAACCTCCGGCAGCGCGCGCAGCCGGGCGGGAGAGATGGGCTCGCTGCACTCCACGCACGTGCCGTACTCGCCATCGTTCAGGCGGTCGAGCGCGGCGGACAGCCGGTTCACCCGGTCCACAAGGAGCTCGCGCGTGGCGAACCCGATTTCCCGGTCCTCGTTCGCCCGGATCTCGTCGACCTCGTCGGCGAAGGGGGAGTTGTCGCCGATCGCCCCAGGCACCTCTTCGAGCGCCACGGCCCCACCCATCTGGCGGAGCCGGCCAACGGCCATCTGGAGATCCTGCTCTAGCCGCTTCCGAATGTTGTCCATAGTGACCCTCCCAGTGCGACTTGCACCGAGTGCTGCAATTGAGATGCCGAGCATGGGACGGATGGATGCGGGTTCTAATTCATTGAAAAATCAGCCAACGCAGATCCCTGGAACCCCAGGGCTCCGGGCAGAATGCCAGGCTCGTGACACTTTCACGGCAGAGTGGGGGCCTTTCAGTCAGATCCGGAAAACGACCGCGGACAGAACCTCCGGGTTCCGCTCGAGGGCTGCACCCCTCGAGCGGAACCCAAGAGCGGGTCAGGCGACCAGGACTCGACTGCTCACGCGCGGCTGCGCGTGGCCTCTCGCGTGGCCTCTATTGCGCCTTCCGTCCAGATGCTGTGCTTGCGCGTCTCCGGCATCACGAAGACGGCGATCAGGAACATGATCGCCGGAAGCCCGATGGGATAAACCAGGGCCCAGAAGAGGGGGTCGCTGGAGCCCATCTCCACCGCCTTGGCGTAGGCCGCCGTGGTGATGATGGGCACGAGACCGCCGCCCCAGCCGTTGCCGATGTGATAAGGCACTGACACCGAGGTGTAGCGGATGCGCCCGGGGAAGAACTCCGCCAGGAATGCCCCGATCGGTCCGTACGTCATGCCGACGTAGTTGACCAGGATTACGACGATGACGACCGCCATCGTGGCGTTGAGGGTCTTGGGATCGGCGTAGACGCCCAGCGCCGTGTAGAGCGGGTAGTACGTGAGGGAGGCGAGGGCCATGCCGCCGAGGATGATCGGCTTCCGGCCGATCTTGTCCGAGAGCCAGCCCCAGAAGATCAGCGTCGGGGTCGCGATCAGCAGCGCGGCGCCGATGATGTAGCTGGAGGTGAGCACGTCGAGCTTCTTGACCGATTGGAGGTAAAACAGCGCCCAGAACTGGCCGCTGTACCAGACGCACCCCTGTCCCAGCACGACCACGCTGGCGATCGCCACGTACTTGAAGTTGTTGCTCAGGAAGGCCTCGCGCCACGGATTGGTCGCGGTCCGGCCCTTCGCCTTGATCTCCTGGAAGATCGGCGTTTCACCCAGCGAGAGCCGGATCCAGATCGCGATGGCGACCAGGAGGAGCGAGATGATGAACGGCACGCGCCAGCCCCAGTCGTTGAACGCTTCGACGCCCAGATAGGTCCGGACCCCGATGATAATCGCCAGCGACAGGACGATGCCGAGCGTCGGCGACGTCTGGAGCCAGCCGGTGTAGTAGCCCCGCTTCGCGTCCTCGATGTGCTCGGCGACGTAGGTGATGGCGCCGCCGTACTCACCGCCGAGGCAGAGACCCTGGATCAGGCGGAGGGCGAAGAGGATGAAGGCCGCGGCGAGTCCGATCGAGGCGTAGCTGGGAACGAAGCCGATGAACGCCGTCCCCAGGCCCATGCCGGTCAGCGTGACGATGAAGGTGTACTTCCGGCCCACCTTGTCGCCGAGCCAGCCGAAGAGGAACGCCCCCAGCGGCCGGATCAGGAAGCCGACCGAGAAGATCGCCACGGTGCTGAGGAAGGCCGCGACCGGGTGGCTCTTCTCGAAAAACTTGGCCGCGAGGATCGAGGCCAGGCTGCCGAAGATGTAGAAGTCGTACCACTCGATGATGTTGCCGACGGACGCGGCGATGACGACCCGTCGGAGTTCTTTGAGCGGAACCTTAGCCGGCATTGGCCCCCCTGTTGGTCATTGCACCGTTGACCGAATGAGTTGAGGAACAGAAGCGGAACCATGTCGCCCAGCGTTCTCGGGTAGCCTGTTCATACCTCGGGCGTCCTGCGTGCAGGGGCTGTGCCAAGGACACCCACAGGCTAACGAGTTGATTCTTGGCGAGACCGGACCCTGCGACGAGAGCGAGAGGTGGTGCCGGCACCAAGAAATCGGTGGTATCGGCACCCTGCCGCAGCGCGTGATGACCGCCGCGGCAAGACGCCGGGAGAGCTAGCTTTCCTGCTCCTCGTACTTGTTCTTGAGGGTCGCGACCACGTTCGGGTCGGCGAGCGTCGTGGTGTCGCCGAGCGCCCGCCCCTCGGCGATGTCGCGCAGGAGCCGGCGCATGATCTTGCCGCTCCGGGTCTTCGGCAGCTCGGCGGAGAAGATGATGTCGTCCGGGCGCGCGAGCGAGCCGATCTTCTTGGTGACGTGCTGCTTGAGCTCGTCCATCAGCGCGGGCGTCGCGCTCACGCCGCTCTTGAGCGTGACGAACGCCGCGATCGCCTGGCCCTTGATGTCGTGGTTCTTGCCGATGACCGCGGCCTCGGCGACCGCCTTGTGGTCCACGAGCGCCGACTCGACCTCCATCGTCGAAACGCGGTGGCCCGAGACGTTCATGACGTCGTCCACGCGCCCGAGGAGCCAGAAGTAGCCGTCCTCGTCGCGCTTGGCGCCGTCGCCCGTGAAATAGATGTTGTCGTACTTCGACCAGTACTGCTTGACGTAGCGGTCGGGGTCGCCCCAGATCCCGCGCAGCATCGCCGGATAGGGCTTCTTGATCACGAGGTACCCCGACGTCGCGGGGTTGCCCTTCTCGTCGAGCACGTCGGCGTCGACGCCCGGGAAGGGCCGCGTGGCCGAGCCGGGCTTGAGCGTGGTGATGCCGGGCAGCGGCGTGATCAAGATCTGGCCCGTCTCGGTCTGCCACCAGGTGTCGACCACGGGACAGCGACCGCCGCCGATGACCTTCCAGTACCACACCCACGCCTCGGGGTTGATCGGCTCGCCGACCGTCCCGAGGAGCCGGAGGCTCGAGAGGTCGCAGCGCTTCGGGAACTCCTCGCCCCACTTCATGAACGTCCGGATCGCGGTCGGCGCCGTGTAGATGATGCTGATCCCGTACTTCTCGACGATCCGCCAGAAGCGGTCCTTGTCGGGATGGTCCGGCGTGCCCTCGTACATGACGGTCGTGGCGCCGTTGGCGAGCGGCGCGTAGACGATGTACGAGTGACCGGTGACCCAGCCGATGTCGGCCGTGCACCAGTAGACGTCCTCCTCGTGGATGTCGAAGATCCACTTGTGCGTGGCGGTGACGCCGGTGAGGTAGCCGCCCGTCGTGTGGATGATCCCCTTGGGCTTTCCCGTCGAGCCCGACGTGTAGAGGAGGTACAGCAGGTCCTCGGAGTCCATCGGCTCCGCGGGACACCGGGCGGGGACGTCCTTGACAAACTCGTCCCACCAGACGTCGCGGCCGTTCTGCATCTCGACGGCCTGCCCCGTGCGCTTGAGTACGATGACGGTCTTGACGCCGGGCGCGCCGCGGAGCGCCTCGTCGGTGTTTTTCTTCAGCGGGACGATCGCGCCGCGCCGCCAGCCGCCGTCGGCGGTGATGACCAGCGAGGAGTCCGCGTCGTGGATGCGCTCGCGCACGGCCTCCGGCGAGAAGCCGCCGAAGATCACGCTGTGCGCTGCGCCGATCCGGGCGCAGGCCAGCATGGCGATCGGCAGCTCGGGCACCATCGGCATGTAGATCGTCACGCGGTCGCCCTTCTTGACCCCCTGCCGCTTCAGCGCGGCGGCGAACCGGTTCACCTCACGGTAGAGGTCCCAGTAGGTCAGCACACGGCTGTCGCCCGGCTCGCCCTCCCAGATGATCGCGGCCTTCGTGCGGCGCGGGCCCGTGACGTGGCGGTCGAGGCAGTTGTACGCGACGTTGAGCTTGCCCCCGACGAACCACTTGGCGTAGGGCGGCTTCCACTCGAGCCCCTTCTTCCACGGCTTGAACCAGTGGAGCTCCTTGGCGCGCTGCTCCCAGAACTTCACGAAGTTCTTCTGCGCCCGGGCGTACACGGAGGCCTTGTTGACGAGCGCGTTCTTCACGAACGCCTTCGGCGGCGGGAACCTCCGGTTCTCCCGGAGCAGCACCTGGATGGGCACGTCTGCCTTCGGCTTCGCTTGGGCCATAGCTCCCCTCGGTAGACGGTGATTGGTCGGTCCGGCCGTGGATTCTACCTCATTCGCCGAGCCCCGCCGAGGGCCGGCGCAGGCCGTACCGGATCAGCTTCTCATGGAAGTTCTTCGGGTCCATGTCGGCGTGCTTCGCGGCGGCCGTGAGCTTGCCGCCCTCGGCCTCGAGCACGCCCGTGACGTACGCGCGCTCGAACTCCTCGATCACGCGCGCCTTCGCCTCGCGGAACGGGAGCTCGAGGTCCACCTTCGGCCGCCCGCCGTCGCCCGTCAGGAAGCGCTCGACGTCGGCGATCGTGTCACCCTTGGCGACGATCACCGCGCGCTCGATCACGTTCTCGAGCTCGCGCACGTTGCCGGGCCACGCGTAGCGGCAGAGCGCCTGCATCGCGTCGGGAGCGATGGCCCTCACCGGCTTCTTCGAGCGCCGGGCGCTGGCCTCGAGGAAGTGCTGGGTCAGGAGCGGGATGTCGCCGGCGCGGTCGCGCAGCGGCGGCACGCGCACAGGCATCACGGACAGGCGGTAGAAAAGATCGCGGCGGAAGGCGCCGCGCTCCACCTCGGCCTGCAGGTCCTTGTTGGTCGTCACGATGAAGCGGACGTCGATTTCGAGCGTCCGGTCCGAGCCGATCGGCGTCACACGCCGGTCCTCGATGACGCGGAGCAGCTTGGACTGGAGCCCGAGCGGCATCTCGCCGATCTCGTCGAGCAGGAGCGTGCCCCCGTTCGCCATCTGGAACACCCCGCGGCGGGTCTCGCTGGCGCCCGTGAAGGCACCCTTCTTGAAGCCGAACAGCTCGGACTCGAACAGCTCCTCGGGGATCGCCGAGCAGTTCACGGCGACGAACGGCTTGTCGCGCCGGGCGCCCGAGAAGTGCAGCGAGCGCGCGAGCAGCTCCTTGCCCACGCCGGTCTCGCCGTGGATGAGGACGGTCGTATCGAGCCCGGCCACGGAGGAGAGGAGCTCGAAGACGTCCCGCATCGCCTGGCTCTGCGCGACGATGTTCTTCAGCGTGAAGCGCTCCTGGTTCCGCCGCAGGGTCGCGCGGCTCGCGGCCTTCAGCTCATGAAACTCGATGGCGCGCCGAAGCACCATGAGGACCTCGGCGGCGTCGAACGGCTTGACGAGGTAGTCCTCGGCGCCGAGGCGCATCGCCTCGACCGCCGAGCCGATCGTGCCGTACGCGGTCATCACGACCACGGCGAGGTCCGGGTGGTCCGTCTTCATCCGGCGCACCACCTCGACGCCGTCGATCCCCGGGAGCCGCTTGTCGGTCAGCACGAGGTCCACGTCGTCGCCCTTCAGCAGCTCCACCGCGTCCTCGCCGCTCGAGACGACGAGGACCTCGTAGCCTTCGACCTCGAGCGTGCGCTGGAGCGGGCGCAGGAAGATCTCGTCGTCCTCGACGATGAGGATGCGGTGTCTCATGGGACTCCCTGGGCGACCTCGACGGCCGCCGGCAGCGGCGACCGCGGGATGACGAGCCGGATCGTCGTCCCGCGGCCGGGCGCGCTGTCGATCTCGATCTCGCCGCCGTGCAGGTCCATGACCTTCTTCACGATCGCCAGCCCGAGCCCCGTGCCCGTCGGCTTCGTGGTGTAGAACGGCAGGAAGATCTTCTCGCGGTGCTCCGGCTGGATGCCCGCGCCGTTGTCGGCGACCTCGACGACCACCGCGGCGCCCCGCGGCTGCAGGCGCACGTCCACGCGGCCGCCGAGCCGGCGCTCGGTCGCCTCGAGCGCGTTCTTCATCACGTTGGCGAAGACCTGCCGCAGGCGCGGGCCGTCCACCGCCGCGACAAGGTCGGCGGCGAGCCCCTGGGCCTCGACGCGTACGCCGCGCTCGCGGCCCTCGGCCGCGCACGACTCGACGACCGGCCCGAGGATGCGCCCGACCGCGTACTCCTGGCAGTCCAGGCGCGTCTCGCGCGCGTAGTCCAGGAGATCCGCGATGATCGCCTCGATCTCCTTGATGCCCGAGAGGATGGACTGCGCCATCTCCTGCGAGATCCGCGGGTCCCCGACGGCGCCGGACGACAGGAGGGTGGTCGCCATCTTGATGCCGCCGAGCGGGTTCCGGATCTCGTGGGCCACGCCGGCGGCCATCTCGCCGAGTGACGCGAGCTTCTCGCGCTGGATGAGCCGCTGCTGGGTCGCCACCTGGTCGGTCAGGTCACGCAGGACCCCGACCGTCCCGAGCACCTGCCGCCGCTCGTCGAAGACGCAGGAGATCGCGAGGGACGCCGGGAAACGGCGCTTGGCCCGCGTGAGGCCGGTCACGTTGCCGAGCCACGGCCGCCCCTCGGCGACCGCGCGCTCGATGGCGGGCCCCACGCGCCGCCGGTCGGCCTCGTCGAGGACGTCGAGGTGGGTGAGCGCGGGCGCCGCGGCGGCGGCATAGCCGAGGAGCCGCCGCCCCGCGGGGTTCATCGTGATGAGGCGCCCCTCGACGTCGGTCGTGAAGATGCAGTCGGCCACCGACTCGACCACCGAGGCGAGCAGCCGCTCGCTCTTGCCGAGCGAGCGCTGCATCGTCTGGAACGACTCGACGAGCTGCTGCGCTTCGCCCTTCGAGATCGTGAACCGGTCCTCGATGATGTACCGGGCCGCCGCGGCGCCGAGCGAGGCGGCGAGCATGCGCTCGAGGCGGATCCGGAGGTCCAGGAGCTCGGGCACCGAGAGCTGGCGCGGGGCCTTGCCACCCAGCAGCTCGCGGAGGATCGCGTCGGCCTCCTCCGCCGGCACGTAGAGATGGAGGAGGCGCTCGATCTCGGGCACCGACAGGATCGCCGGCGTGGGCGAGGGCTCCGCCTTCTCGACGAGCCCGACGAACGCCGCGGCCTGGCCGCGCTCGTCCGCGTCCTGCGCCGTGAAGACGGACACCAGGAGGTAGGCGCCGACGTTCACGAACAGCGACCAGAAGACGCCGTGGCTCATCGCGTCGAGCCCGTCGAGGCCGAGCAGCGCGGTCGGCCGGAGCCACGCGATGCCGAACGGCCCCGCGTCCAGCATCGGGGCCGAGACGAGCCCCTCCTTCACGAAGGCCGGGATGATGAGCGTGTAGAACCAGAAGGCGAAGCCGAGGGAGATGCCGGCGAACGCGCCTTTGCGGTTGCCGCGGCGCCAGTACAGGCCCAGGAGGACTGCGGGGGCGACCTGGGAGACGGCGATGAACGAGAGCAGGCCCATCTCGACGAGGAGGACCTGGCCCCCCTCGAGGCGCGCCCAGACGAAGCCGAGCGCCACGACCACGAGGATGCCGAGCCGCGTGGAGGCGAGGCTCGCCCAGTAGACCTCCTCGAAGCCGCGCCGGCGGAGGATGAACGGCAGCACGATGTCGTTCGAGATCATCTTCGAGAGCGCGAGCGAGTCCACGACGATCATCGCCGTCGCCGCGGAGAAGCCGCCGAGGAAGGTGGTGATCGCGACGAGGCCCGCGTCGGCCCGGAGCGGGAGCGCCAGGATGAAGCTGTCCGCGGCGGCCCCGTCGCCGAACGTGAGGAGCCCGCCGAGCGCGATCGGGAGGACGAACACGTTGATCGCGAGCAGGTAGAGCGGGAAGGCCCACGCCGCCGTGTGGACGTCGCGCTCGCGCGGGTTCTGCACGACGAGCACGTGGAACTGCCGGGGCAGCAGCATGACCGCCATCATCGAGATCACGAGCATCGTCGCCCAGCGCGCGTACGAGGCCGCCGGCGGCGCGCCCAGCGCCAGCAGCTCGGCCCAGCGGCTCTGCGCGATGCGCCCGAAGATGTCGCCGAAGCCCCCGAAGAGCCCCCAGGTGACGTACACCCCGACGAGCAGGAACGCGACGAGCTTGACGATGGACTCGACGGCGACGGCCGTCATGAGGCCCGTCTGCTGCCGGGTGAAGTCGAGGTTGCGCGCGCCGAACAGGATGCCGAAGAGGGCGAGCGTGCCGGCCACGAGGAGCGTCGGGTCGAAGCCGGAGAGCACCCCCGAGTCGCCCAGCATGAGCCGGAACGAGACCGAGACCGCCTTCAGCTGGAGCGCGATGTACGGGATCATCCCGCAGACCACGAGCGCGGCGACGAGCGTGCCGAGCGAGGCCGACTTGCCGTAGCGGCTGCCCACGAAGTCGGAGATCGTCGTGATCCGCTGCTCCTTGGCCACGCGCACGAGCTTGCGCAGCACGGTGGGCCACATGAGCGCGACCAGCGCCGGCCCGAGGTAGATCGTGAGGAACTCGAGGCCCCGGTTGGCGGCGAGGCCGACGCTCCCGTAGAAGGTCCACGCCGTGCAGTACACCGAGATCGCGAGCACGTAGGTCGCGGCCCGCAGGCGCGGCGCGGCGAGCCGCCGGCCGAAGCGCTCGGCGACCGCGGCGACGAGGAACAGGAAGCAGAGGTACGCGAGCAGGATCGCGACGATCGGCGTCTGCGACTGCCAGGTCACGGCGCGTCCTCACCCCCCGGCCGGCGCGCGGCCCAGGCGAGCACGGCGACGATCGCGGCCCACACGCCGAAGAGGTAGAGCACGAGCACGGGAACGCCGAGCAGCAGGACCGGCCGGTTGGGGATGGAGAGAAGCGGCCAGACCAGGAGCGCGCTCCCGAGCGCGAAGCAGACGGCGAGGAGGTCCCGGCGTCGCACAGCCTACCGCGACGCGGTCGCGCCGCGCCGGCGGCGTCGCGCGACGCCGGTGCGGATGGCCGCGTCGGCGACGGCGGTGGCGACGGCCGGGACGACCCGGCCGTCGAACATCGAGGGCGTGATGTACTCCTCGCCGAGCTCGGCCTTGGAGACGATCGCGGCGAGCGCGTGGGCCGCGGCGAGCTTCATCTCGTCGTTCACCCGGCTGGCGCGCACGTCGAGCATCCCCCGGAAGAAGCCGGGGAAGCAGCACGAGTTGTTGATCTGGTTCGGATAATCCGACCGCCCCGTCGCCATCACCCGCACGTAGGGGCCCACCTCCTCGGGGAGGATCTCGGGGATCGGGTTCGCCATGGCGAACACGATCGGGTCGCGCGCCATCGCCTTGATCTCCTTGAGCGAGACCACGCCCGGGCCGGAGAGGCCGACGAAGACGTCGGCGCCCTGGAGCGCGTCGGCGACCGTCCCCCGGATCTTCTTCTCGTTCGTGTGCTTGGCGAACCACTCCTTCATCGCGTTCATGTTGTCGGTCCGGCCGCGGTAGAGCGTGCCCGCGCGGTCGCAGGCGATGATGTGCTTGGCGCCGGCCCGCATGAGGAGCTTCGCCGTCGCGATGCCGGAGGCGCCCGCGCCCGTGAACACGATGCGCACGTCGGCGAGCCGCTTCTTGACGATCTTGAGCGCGTTGACGAGCGCCGCCAGGACCACGACCGCCGTGCCGTGCTGGTCGTCGTGGAACACGGGAATATCGAGATCGCGCTGGAGCCGCTGCTCGATCTCGAAGCAGCGCGGCGCGGAGATGTCTTCGAGGTTGATCCCGCCGAACACCGGCGCGATGGCCTTGACGATTGCGACGATCTCGTCCACGTCCTTCGTCGCGAGGCAGAGCGGGAACGCGTCGACGCCGGCGAACTCCTTGAAGATGAGCGCCTTGCCCTCCATCACCGGCTGCGCGGCGCTCGGCCCGATGTCGCCGAGCCCCAGGACCGCGGTGCCGTCGGTCACCACCGCGACGCAATTCTGCTTGATCGTCAGCGCGTAGGCCTTCTCCGGGTCGTGGTGGATGGCCATGCAGACGCGCGCGACGCCGGGCGTGTAGGCCATCGAGAGGTCGTCGCGGGTCTTGACGCTCATCTTCCCGCGCACCTCGATCTTGCCGCCCAGGTGCATCAGGAAGGTGCGGTCGGAGACGTTGACGACCTTCACGCCCTGGACCCCGCGGATCCGGTCCACGATCTGCTGGCCGTGGCGCTCGTCGCGCGCCTTGAAGCTGATGTCGCGCGTGATCGTGGACTTGCCGACCTCCACGAGATCGATCGCGCCGATGTCGCCGCCGCCCTTGCCGATGGCCGACGTCACCCGCCCGAGCATCCCGGGCCGGTTCGTGATCGCCAACCTCACGGTGAGGCTATAGCTCGCGCTTGGAGCCTGCATGGTGGAGCCCCCCCCTGGGCCGACCGGTATCTTCGAGCCGAGTGGGCGGTATTCTACTCTGTTGTCGCGGGGTTCTCTAGGTAGTACGCTCTCAGCGGAGGCGACCCATGATCGACGTCAAGACCGCGGACCGGGAGCTGCAGACCTACATCCGGCCGCAGACCTTTCCCGTGGCGATCCGGATGCTCCGGCCCGGCGAGCCGATCCCCGAGAAGGCCAAGCGGCCGGCGCGCGACTTCAAGAAGCTCAGCATGAACTGCCAGGTCATCGACATGTCCCGGCGGTACGGCTGGATGATCGCGCTCACGCGCGAGGACCACATCTGCTCGCTCGGCATCGCCGCGCTCGGCTTCGAGAAGCCGACGCACCTCCACAACTCGGGCACGCTCTGCGAGGGCATGTATACGGAAACCAAGGAGGCGGGCCAGCGCTCCGAGGCCGCCATCGACAAGTTCGCCCCGGGCGAATACGAGACGCTCCTGGTCGCTCCGCTCGACCGCGCGACATTCGAGCCCCACCTGGTCTGCGTCTACGCCAGTCCGGCCCAGGTGATGCGCCTGACGCAGGCGGCGCTGTGGAAGCGCGGCGGGCGCCTGCACTCCTCCTTCGAGGGGCGCGCCGTCTGCGCCGACATCGTCGTCACGACGATGCAGACGGGCGAGGCCCAGGTCATCCTTCCGTGCTCGGGCGACCGCATCTTCGGACAGACCCAGGACCACG
>DATFVL010000160.1 GCA_035260325.1 Candidatus Methylomirabilota bacterium
GCGATCAAGCGCCGCGTCGAGCGCGACGGTGTGAGCGATTATTTCCTCAACGGCACGCGCATCCGCCGTCGCGATCTGATTCACCTGCTCTCTTCGACCGGCCTCACCGTCGACTCCTACGCGATCATCGACCAGCACGACATCGAGCACATCGTGGTCTGCTCGCCCTCGGAGCGCAGGCAGCTGCTCGAGGAGGCCGCCCAGGTCCGTGGCGTCAAGGCGCGCCGCCAGGAGGCGGCGCAGAAGCTGCAAGAGCTCGCCGCCAACCTGCTCCGCCTCGAAGACTTGAAAACGGAGCTCGCGCCCCGGCTCGAGACTCTCCGGACCCAAGCCGTCGCCGCCCGCGAGGCCGCCGAGGCGAATGCCCGCCTCGAGCTGCTGCGCGGCAGCATCGTCTGGGAGGAGTGGCGCGAGGCGCGCGACGCGCACCGCAAAGCCTCGTCGCAGGTCCAGGCGCTGGAGCGCCGCCTAATCGAGGCACGCGAACAGTCACGGATCACCGAAGAGGAGTTTCATGCCGGCCGCGCCGCCATGCAGGCCGCCCAGGACCGCCGCCTCGCCCGCCAGCGCACGCTTGGCCAGCTCCGCCTTCAGCTTTCCGAGGCGGACCACCGCCTCCAGCTCGCCGAGGAGAGGGCCGAAAACCGCCAGGTGGTCGCGGATTCGGCCCGTCGCTCCGAGGCTGAGAACCGCGCCCAGCTCGCGACCGCCCAGGCTCTTCGCGATCAGCTGTCCGCCGAGCTCGCCGCCGCTTCGCCCGCCGACCATCACGTTTCTGACGACGAGCTCGCCGAAGCCGAGCAGAAGGCCCGGACCGCCGAGCAGGCCGCCGTCGCCGTGGCTCGAATGCGCTCAGAGCTCGAGGGCCTCGACGCGCTTAGGCCGCGCGCCACTTCAGGTGTCCTCCTCCGCGATGTGATCACAGCCATCTCGGGCTACGAGGCCGCCTTGACGGCGGTTCTCGGCCCGCTGCTCGACGCGACCGTCTCGCCCGACGAGGAAACCGCCCTCGACTCAGTCAAGGCGAACGACCGCCTGGCGACGGCGCTTTTCCCCGTCGACGCCCCCGCCCCGGCCGAGGGATCCCTTTACGAGCACGTCACCGTCCGCGACGGCTTCGAGGCAATCGCGCGCCGCCTCCTCGGACATGTCCTGGTCGGACGCGACGTCACGCTCGACGGGGTCTATCGCGAGCCAGGCCTTGTCAGGGCCGGCGCCGACCCTCGCGTCGCCCTCGACGCGCGCCGCACCGAGCTGCAGCGCAAGATCTCTTCGCTCGAGGCGGACGCCGCCCTTGCCCACGACGCCGCAGGCCTCGTGGCGCGCCTGAGACAGCACCACGACGCCGATCGCCTGCGCTCTCGCCTGACTTCGATTGAAGAGGACATCGTCCGCCTCACCGCCGCGGCCGAGGATCGCCACGGCCGGCTCGCCGACGCCGAGCGGGCGCTGGCGACGGCGATCGAATCGATCCCCGACCTGCGCCGCGCCGCCGACGAAGCGCGCCATGCCCTGACCACCGCTGAGCATGAGTCGCCCGAGGACGACGCTGAGATGGCGGAGAGCGCCAAGCGGCTGGTCGCCCTGGAGGAGGCCCGCATCGACGCGCGCCTCCGCGCCGGCAATCTCGAAGGCAACCTCGAGCTCATCGCCCGCGAAACCGAGCTTCTCCAGGCCAGGATGGACGAGATCCGCTCCCGCATGCCCGATGGCGTCGCGCCCGAGGAGGTGCCCGGCGGCAAGGCGCGCGAGCGCGAGATGCGCGCCCTCGAGCGCCGCCTCGAAGAGATCGGTCCCACGAACGCCCTCGCCGAGTCTGAGTCCCGAGAGCTCGAGGAGCGATACAACAATCTCGCCGAGCAGCTCGAAGACATCACCAATGCCCGCGCCGACCTGGAGGACCTCATCTCCAAGCTCCGCGAGGAAGAGGACTCGCGCTACGAGGCCGTCTTCGGCGCGGTGGCCGCGAACTTCCACGAGTACTTCGCCGAGCTCAACCCCGGCGGCCGCGCCACCCTGCGCCACGCCGAAGGCGACGATGGCCCTCGCACCGGCGTCGAGATCCTCGTCCAGCCACCGCGCAAGCGCCAGCAGAACGTGACGCTGCTCTCCTCGGGAGAGCGCTCGCTCGCCGCGCTCGCCCTCGTCCTCGCACTCGACGAGGTGAACCCAAGCCCCTTCACGATCCTCGACGAGGTCGACGCCGCCCTCGACGACGCCAACGTCGACAGGTTCGGGCAGATGGTCGCTCGCCTCGGCGGCCGGCGCCAATTCCTTGTGATCACGCACAACCACGTGACGATGTCCTACGCCTCAACCCTCTACGGCATCCACCTCGACGAGAGCGGCTCTTCCCACCTCGTCTCGGTCCGCCTCGAAGATATCCGCAAGCCCGCGAGCCGAGCGGCGACCACAGCCCAAGCAGGCTGAGCAACCCCAGGCCCAGCCTCTGGAGCCGAGTCGGCAGCCGCACGCGCGGCGCTCTCGCGGCAGGGGTCCGCGCGCTCAGCCCGCCGCTCTCGGCGACCTATTACGACGAGCTCGAGGAGGTGCTGCTCGCGGCCGACCTCGGCCCCGCGATGGCGGCTCGCCTTGCGGCGGGCGTTCGCTCAAGGGCCCCGCGCACGCGCGAGGAGGCGATCGAAGCACTCGTCTCGGTAGCGACCTCGATGATGTCTAAGAACCCGCGCGAGCTGAACCTCACCGGCAACCCCGCCTGCATCCTTCTCTACGGCGTCAACGGCGCCGGCAAGACCACGACCGCGGGCAAGCTCGCCGATCGCCTGCGCAAAGAGGGCCGCAAACCTCTTGTCGTCGCCGCCGACACCTATCGCGCGGCAGGAATCGAGCAGATGGTCGCGTGGGCGGAGCGCGCGGGCGTGCCTCATTTCGACGGCTCGAGCGGCGCGGATCCCGCGTCCGTCGTCTTCGACGGCGTGCAGATCGCGCGCAACCGTGGCCTCGACGCGGTGCTCGTCGACACCGCGGGCCGCCT
>DATFVL010000161.1 GCA_035260325.1 Candidatus Methylomirabilota bacterium
GTCGAACTCGCGGATGAACGCCCGCCAGCGCAGCGGCACGCCGAGCCACGCCACGCGGAAGTCGTAGACGCTCCCCGCCCGCATCGGCGCCGGCGGCGCGAGGAGACGCAGGCGGAGGGCGGGCGGTGCGAGCCGCGGGAGATTCGCGGGATCGGCGAAGAACGCGAACACCTCGACGCGCGGTCGGGCGAGCCACACGCGCGATTCGAGGATGTGGTCCGCCATGACGCGCGGCTTATGATAGGCAGGTGCCCCCACTCAGTCAAACGCGCGCGTACGGCGCGCTCGTCGCGATCGCGGCCTTGTGGGGCAGCTATCCCGCGACCGGCAAGCTCGCGCTCGAGGACTTCCCGCCGTTCTTCCTGGCGGCCGTGCGCTGCACCGTCGCCTCGTGCTTCCCCGCGTGGCTGCTCACCCGCGCGGGGGCGGACGCGCTCCGCGGCCTCTCGCCGCGCGCGGTGCGCGTCTTCCTCGTCCTCGGCTTCGCGGGGATCTGGGCCTCGACGCAGTGGAGCTACGTCGCGTACTACTACACGACCGCGGGGAACGCGGTGATCCTCCAGGCGGCGTCGCCCGTGATGGTGGCGCTGACCGCGCGCGTCTACCTCGGCGAGCGCCTCCGCCCCGTCCAGTGGGCCGGCGCGGCCGTGTCGGCCTTCGGCGTGCTGCTCGTCGTGACCAAGGGGCGGCTCGCGGCGCTCAGGCTCGAGGAGCTCCACGGCGGCGACTTCATCACGCTCGCGACGCTCATGGGCTGGTCGGTCTACACGGTCTACGGCAAGCGCGTCCTCGGGACGCTCTCGCCCGCCCTCGCGACGACCGGCGCCTACCTCGTGGGGACCATGATGATCCTGCCCACCGCGCTCGTCGTCGCCCCGCTCTACCCGGCGCCGCGCCTTTCCTCGTCCACCGCCTGGGCCGTCGTGCTCTATCAGGGCCTGATCGGTGCGGTGGCCCACGTGTGGTGGTACCGCGCCGTCGAGGTGGTGGGACCGAGCCGCTCGGCGGTGTTCATGAACCTCCAGCCCCTCGTCGGCATCGGGCTCGGCGGCGCTCCTCGGCGAGGGGATCGGGCTCTGGCAGATCTTCGGGACGGCGTGCGTGCTGGCCGGCGTCGCGCTCACGACCCGGCACGGCGAGGCGCTCCCTCGCCGTGCCGGCGACGCTTAGCCGACCTTCCGGACCTCGGCGAGGATCTTGTCGGGCTGGGGCAGCTCACCCTTGCCGTAGCGCTCCGTGAAGCGGACCTTCCCCTGCCCGTCGACGATGAACGTCGCGCGCACGTTGGCGTTCCAGTCGGGCCAGTAGACGCCGTAGTCCCTGGCGACCGAGCGCTGGACGTCGGAGAGGAGCGGGTAGTGGCTGATGCCGACCGCCTTGGCCCAGTTCTCGTGGCTGAAGGGGCTGTCGGTACTGATACCCAGCACCTGGGTATTGGCCGCCTGAAAGTCGCTCACGCGCTTGTCGAAGGCGGGCATGCAGGTGCTTCAGCCCGGCGTCCAGTCCAGCGGGTAGAACAGCAGCACCACGTTCTTCCCGCGGAAGTCCTTCAGGCTCACCTCCTTGAGCCCGATGGTCTTCAGCGTGAACTCGGGCGCCGCGTCCCCCACGTTGAGGGTCTTGTTCTCCGTGCTCACGTGTTCGATCCCCCTTTCGCGAACCGTCTCGGTGCGCGCGTCATGATAGCACGCTCGCCCGCGCGCCCCGCGGGCGCCGGCGGCTTCCGCACCGCCGCCCACGCGCGGTGCCGGCGCGACTCGAGCGGCGCGTCGGCGAGGCCCAGGTACCCCGCCGCCGTCACGACGGCGCCCGTCTCCCAGAGCCGCGCGAACCGCTCGGCGAAGCGCGTGTCGCGGAGGGCGTGATGGTCCATGATGACGCGGCAGCCCGTGGCGTCGAGGACGCGCAGCAGGTTCTCGATCCCCCGCTCGACGACCGCGGCGCCGAGCTCCCGCTCGATATAGGACGGCGGGCCCGAGAGGTAGAGGAGCGTCGGCCGCTCCTGGATCAGGTACGCCGCGGCGACGGGCGAGAGCGGCCCCTGCACGTCGGACGCGAACACGAACCGGTCGCGCTCCGCCGGGTCGGTCAGCGTGAGCACGAGGACGTACCCGAGCCGCGTCCCGTCGGCGCCGTGCGGGAGCGGCGGGGACACGCTGAGCTCGAGGTCGAGCGTCCGCCGTCGGGATCCGTCGGCGCTCTGGACACGCGCGACCGGGCCGAGCGCCGCCCAGAGCTCGGCCGCGCGCCGCGCCTGGAGGCCGGCGATCATCCGCCGCGGGTCCTTCACCAGCACCGCGCGCCCGGCGTACGTCGCCGGGTCGGAGCGGAAGTGGTCCTCGTGGTAGTGGCTCACGAAGACGAGGTCCGCGCGGGCGGCGTAGGCCGAGATGCGGTCGTTCGCCCGGCGCAGCGCCTCCCACTCCTCGTCCGAGGGCGGCAGGTTGAAACGCGCGGGCGCGAGGGTCGCGCCGGGATCGATGAGGACCCTCGTCTGCCCGACCTCGACGTAGGTCGCCATCGAGCGCACGCCGAGCGACTCGGCGGCGAGCGGAACGATTTTCAAATACAGCGACCGCCGTCGACCTCGAGGCACGCGCCCGTGATCATCGCCGCCTCGTCGGAGGCGAGGAACACGGCGGCGTGGGCCAGGTCGTCGGGCTTGTTGAGCCGGCCGAGCGGCACGGTCGCGATGTAGCGGGCCATCCCCTCCGCGTCCACTTCCTTCTTGCCCATGAAGGTCGCGAGCATGGGCGTCTCGGTCGCCACGGGCGCGATGGCGACGACGCGCACCCCGTAGGGCGCGCACTCGAGCGCGAGGCTCTTCGTCAGCGTCACGACCGCGCCCTTCGAGGCGGCGTAGGTCTGCCCGCCCGGACGGGGCCGGATGGCGGCGGTGGACGCGGTGACGAGGAACACGCCCCGCTTCTGCTTCTTCATGACGGCGAGCGCGTACTTCGCTCCGAGCCAGACGCCCTTGACGTTGACGGCGAAGATCCTGTCGAAGATGGCCTCGTCCTGCGACTCGATCGGCGCCGGGAACTGGGGCACGCCCGCGTTCGCGACGAAGATGTCCAGCGCCCCCCAGGTGGCGACCGCCTTCTCGACCATCAGTTGGTTGTCGGCGCCCCGCGTGACGTCGGCGCGCACCGTCAGCGCCCGGCCCCCGGCCTTCTCGATCTGCTCGACGACCGCCTTGGCGGCCATCTCGTTGATGTCGGCGACGACCACGCGCGCCCCCTCGCGCGCCATCGCGAGCGCCGTCGCGGCTCCGATGCCCGAGCCTGCTCCCGTGATCACGGCGACCTTCCCGTCGAGTCTCATGATTGCCCTCCCAAGTGCCCGACGCTAGAGGAGGAGTTCGGCCATCGTCCGCGCCGCCAGACCGTCGCCGGCGACCATCAGGGTGGTGACCCCCGAGGACGTCCACTCGGCCAGGCGCTCGCGGATCCGCTCGCGCGGCCCGCAGAGCGCGACCTCGTCGACGAACGCGTCGGGCACCGCGGCCTCCGCCTCGGCCTTCCGGCCCGCGAGGTAGAGGTCCTGGATCGTCTTCGCGGCCGCCTCGTAGCCGTAGCGCCGGGCGAGGTCGTTGTAGAAGTTCCGGCCCCGCGCGCCCATGCCGCCGACGTACAGCGCGAGCTTCGCCTTGACCGGCTGGCGGCACGCGGCCACGTCGTCGCCCACGACGACCGCCACCATCGGCATGACGTCGAAGCCGGCGCCGGACCGCCCCGCCCGCCGGAAGCCCTCGTCGAGCCACTCCCTGAACATCGGCATCCGGCGCGCGGAGAAGAACGTCGGGATCCAGCCGTCGGCGATCTCCGCGGCCAGGGCGACGTTCTTCGGCCCGATCGCGGCGAGGTAGATCGGCAGGTCCGCCCGCCCGTGGAGGATGGACTTGAGCGGCTTCCCGAGGCCCGTCGCGTCCGGGCCGGCGTAGGGGATCTGGTAGTACTCGCCACGGTACTCGAGCGACTTCTCGCGCCGGAAGATCGCGCGGACGATCTCGACGTACTCGCGCGTGCGCACGAGCGGCTTGCCGAAGGCCTGGCCGTGCCAGCCCTCGACGACCTGCGGCCCCGAGACGCCGAGGCCGAGACGGAAGCGCCCGCCGGAGAGCGCGTCGAGGGTCATCGCCGTCATCGCCGTGGCCGCCGGCGTGCGGCCGGCCATCTGCATGATCCCGGTGCCCACGTGCAAGCGCGTCGTGCGGGCCGCGATCCAGGCGACCGGCGTCACGGCGTCCGAGCCGTAGGACTCCGCGGACCAGACGGAGTCGTAGCCGAGGCGCTCGAGCTCGAGGATCTTTTCCATGTCGAGGGACATCCGGGCGCCCGAGTAGTTGAGGGTGAGCGCGAGCTTCATCCGCATCCTCCCCACGTCCGAGCCATGCGCCGCCGCTGCCAGCGGTGGGCGCGAAGGACCACGCGGCCCCGGCGAAAGGCGACACCCTCCTGCTCCAGGAGGATCCGCTGCGTCAGCATGCTGGCGGCGCGCGCCCGCCGGCTGATCCCGCCCCGCGCGTTCACCACGCGGTGCCACGGCAGGTCGCCCGGACACCCCCGGAGCGCCCGGCCCACCGCGCGCGCAGCGCGGGGCCGCCGGAGGAGCGCCGCGAGCTGACCGTACGTGGCCACGCACCCGCGCGGGATCTGCCGGACGAGGCGGTACACCGCGCGCCGGAACGCTAGGCCGGCGGCGATCCGGCTCCGAGCTCCCACAGGCGCGCGTAGAGCCCGCCGAGCCTCAGGAGATCGGCGTGGCTGCCCTCCTCGTGGATCCGGCCGCGATGCAGGACGAGGATCCGGTCGGCGTTCTGGACCGTCGAGAGGCGGTGGGCGATCGTGATGCTGGTCCGCTCCTGCATGAGCCCCGCCATCGCCTGCCGAATGAGCGCCTCGGACTCCGGATCGACGCTCGACGTCGCTTCGTCCAGCACGAGAACGGCCGGATTGTACACGAGCGCCCGCGCGATGGCCAGCAGCTGGCGCTGTCCGTGCGACACGTTGCCGCCGCGCTCGGTCAGCACCTCGCCGAGCCCGCGCGGGAGCGTCGCGACGAAGCCCGCGGCGCGCGCCGCCTCGACGGCGCGGTGGAGCTCCGCGGCCGGGAGCGCGCCGTCGGCGCTCAAGCGCAGGTTCTCCTCGATCGTCCCGGTGAAGAGGAGCGCGTCCTGGAAGACGATGCCCACGTGGCGTCGGAGGCTCACGAGGTCCCACTCGCGCACGTCCACGCCGTCCACGAGCACCCGGCCCTGCGCGACGTCGTACGACCGGTTCAGGAGCCGCGCGCACGTGGACTTCCCCTCGCCCGTCGCGCCGACGAGCGCCACGCGCTCGCCCAGCGCGACGCGGAAGGCGCAGTCGGCGAGGACCCACTCCTCGCCCGCGTACGCGAACCAGACGCCGGCGAGCTCGACCGACGACGCGCGGCGTCCGGCGGCGGCGCGCGGCGACGCCCCGGCGGGCGACACGATCGCCGGCGCACGATCGAGGAGACCGAAGATCCGCTCCGCGGACGCCATCGCCGCCTGCATGACCGTGTACTTCGCGCCGAGGTCGCGGATCGGCAGGAAGAACCGGTTGGTGTACTGGATGAACGCGACCAGCGCGCCGAAGGTGACCGTGCCCGCGACGATCCCGCCGCCGCCGTACCAGATCAGGAGCGCGAGCGCGATCGAGCCGAGCGCCTCGACCGAGGCGTAGAGCAGGGCCTCGTAGACGGTCGAGCCGAAGAGGGCCCGCCGGTACGCGGCGCTGGCGTGGCGGAAGCCCGCGTACTCGTGGCGCTCGCGCGCGAACAGCTGGATGACCGTCATCCCCTGGAGCGACTCCTGGAGGACCGCGTTCAGGTGGGCGAGGTGCTGGCGCACGCGGCGGTAGGCGTCGCGCGCGCGGAGCCGGAAGTACGCGGCCGCGACGAACAGCACCGGGACGATGGAGAAGGTGACGAGCGCCAGGTGCCAGTCGATCCAGAGCATCACGGCGACGACGCCCGCCAGCGTGATCACGTCGGCGACCACGGCGAAGAGCCCGCTCGTGAACGCCTCGCTCACCGCCTCGACGTCATTGAGGACGCGCGTCATGAGCCGCCCGACCGGGTTCCGGTCGAAGAAGGCGGCCTCGAGCCGCAGGAGGTGCGTGAAGACCAGGCGGCGGAGGTCGTGGATCACGAGCTGGCCGGTGAGCTGCATCAGGTAGGCCTCGAGCCACCGGCACGCGTAGAGGAGCGCCAGCACGCCCACGTAGAGGCCCGCGATCCAGCCCAGGCCGAGCCAGTCCGATTTCAGGATGTGCTCGTCGATCGCGATCTTGAGGAGGTAGGGCTGGGCGAGCTCCGCGACGGCGATCACCGGAAAGAGGAGCGAGGAGCCGACGATGAGCGCGCGGTGGGGCCGCGCCGCCCGCCAGAGGCGG
>DATFVL010000162.1 GCA_035260325.1 Candidatus Methylomirabilota bacterium
GACAAGGCGTACTCGGCGGTCCTCTACCGGCGCCCCACCAAGGTGTTCCAGGATCTCGTCGGCCAGGGCGGCGCCAACCTCCGCCTGCTGGGACTGAGAGGGGCCAGCGTGCTCGAGGGCGGGATCCCGCTCATCGTGGACGGCAAGGTCATCGGTGCGGTCGGCGTGTCCGGCGCCGCCTCCGAGCAAGATGCGCAGGCCGCCAAGGCCGGTGCGGACGCGTTGAAGTAGGCGCCTCTCACCGGCGCCGGGTCACCGTCCCCTCGGGAACTGGGGAGGAGTCTATCCTGCTTGCGCATCCTTAGGCGGCGCACCGAACAACCCCCTTAAAAGGAGTGTTCAATAGCGCGCGAATCCCTTTGGGCCACCACCGTGGGACTGTTCTGACCGCCAGCGGGCGCTGCGGGTTCCAGCGCGCGAAAGACTGCCCCCGGAAGCAGCCGACCGACGTCGAGTTGTCCTGGCGTGAGCCGCACCGGCTAGATGTGACGAAGCAGGAGGTTGTTCACCCAGGCCGCGCGCGGGCCGGCGCGGCCCGCGCCTAGCGCGGTCTCCGGTCTCGCGCCCGGCCCGTCAGCGCCAGAGCCGCGCGGACGCCAGCCGGGCCCCCTCGACCATCGAGCGGAGCTTGGCCCAGGCGATCTCGGGCTCGACCTGGAGGCTCGCGCGCGCGAACGTCGCGAAGCCGCAGTCGGTGCCCGCGATGACGCGCTCGCGCCCCACCACCTCGGCGTAGCGGACGAGCCGCTGCGCGACCAGCTCCGGATGCTCGATGAAGTTGGTCGTGGAGTCGAGCACGCCGGGGATGATCAGCTTGTCGTCCGGCAGGCGCACCTCCCGGAACACGATCCACTCGTGCTCGTGCCGCGGGTTGGCGCCCTCGAAGGACAGCGCTTGAGGCCGGGCCCTGAGCGCGATGCCGAGAACCTCACGAAGCGGGATGTCCCGGTGATGCGGGCCTTCATAGTTGCCCCAGCAGAGGTGCAGGCGCAGACGATCGGCGGGGATGTCGCGCAGGGCATGATTCAGCGCCTCGACGTTGGCCGCGGCGATCTTCAGGAACTCCGCGGTGGGGAGGTCGGGGAAGGCCAGGTGCCGTCCCATCGCGAGGTCCGGGCAGTCGACCTGAAGCACGAAGCCGGCGCGGTGAATGGCGTCGTACTCCTCCTTCATGACGTCGACCAGGCGCGCCAGATAGGCCTCGCGGCTCGGGTAGTGGTCGTTACGCAGGAAGTGGGCGATGACACCGGGCGAGGCGGCGGTCATGAAGACCTCGGCCGGCTTCACGCCGTCGAGGGCCGCGCTCAGGTTGGCGGCGTCCTTCTGCACCGCCGTCCGGTCCTTCCAGTCGATGGGGCCGTTGCACGACGGGCGGGCCACCGAGGTCCGTCCCACGCGCGCCGCGGCCTCGGGGAAGTCGGCCCAGTCGGCCCTGGGCGGCACCACGCTCTGCCCGCCGAACCCGGTGAGCCGATAGCGCACGTACGTGGAGTAGCCGACCTTGCCCTGCTCGCCGTCGTTGACGATGTCCACGCCCGCGTCCACCTGCCGCCTCACGACGTCCGCGACCGCGCTGCGCACGCGGGACTCGAACGCGGCGGGATCGGGCGCGCTCCCGGCGTCCATCGCTTCCAGCATCGTCGTGAGGTCGCGCGGGCGCGGCAGGCTCCCCGTGTGCGTGGTGAGGATCCGCTCCGTGCTGCGCTTCATCGCGTCATCCCTCCACGGGGCGCCTACGCCGCGCCCGGCATGAGCACGGTCTTCGCGCCGCGCCCCGCCGCCGCGTGCGCGAACGCCTCGCCGATCCGCTCGAGCGGGAAGCGCGCGGTGACGAGCCGCCTCACGCCGAGCCTGGGCATGAGGGCCAGAGCCCGGCGGAACGCGGTCCCGCGGCCGAAGGCGCCGCCGAGCGTGATCTCGCGGTAGTGCACGTCCCAGAGGTCGAGCGGGAGCCGGCTGCCCTTGGGGTTCACGCCCACGAGCTGCAGGTGCCCCGTGGGCTTCGTCAGCGCGACCGCCTCCGCGACCAGCTCCGGCTTGCCGACCGCCTCGCAGACGACGTCCGCGCCGCGGCCGCGCGTGAGCGCCTGCACGCGCTCGCGCAGGCTCTCGCGCGTCGGATCCACGACGACGGTCGCGCCGAGCCGCCGCGCGAGCCGGCGGCGCTCGTCGATCGGATCGGAGAGCACGAGCCGCCGCGCGCCGCGGCGGCGCGCGAGCACCATCGTGAGGAGCCCCATGATGCCGCCGCCGATGACGAGCACCGTCGCGCCGCGCGGCATCTCGAACTGCTCGAGGCCGGCCAGGCAGCAGGCGGCGGGCTCGGTCATCGCGGCCGTGACCGCGTCGAGACCGCGGGGCAGTGGATGCACGCAATGCGCGGGCAGCGCCACGCGCTCGGCGAAGCCGCCCACGCGCACGCAGCGCGGGCACTGGCTCACGCGCCGCGCGGCGCACTCCGGGCACTCGCCGCAGCCGTACGAGGGCTCGCACGCCACGGGGCGGCCGACGAGGCCCCGGCTCACGCCGCGGCCGACCTCACGGACGACGCCGGTGTACTCGTGGCCCAGCACCAGCGGAGGCGTCCAGGGGAAGAGGCCCTGGGTGGCGTGGATGTCCGTCCCGCAGATGCCGGCCGCGTGGACGGCGACGACGACCTGGCCGGGCCCGGCGACGGGCTCGGCGGTCTCGTCGACGGTGAAGCGGTTCTCCCCGCGCCAGGTCGCGACCTTCATGGTGGCGATCCGGATGGTATCCTGCTCCGGCGTCCGTCGCCAGGGAGGTGGGCCGTGACAACCAATCGCGCCGTCGTCGTCGATCCGGAAGCGCCAGGCCGGCTCGTCATCCAGTCGGTCCGGCCGTCTTCTCCCGAGCGCGGTGAAGCGGTGGTGCGCGTCCGCGCGATCTCGCTCAACCGAGGCGAGGTGCGGCGCGCCGGCATGGCGGCGGCCGGCTGGCGCCCGGGCTGGGACCTGGCCGGCGAGATCGAGCAGCCTGCCGCCGACGGCTCGAACCCACCCGTCGGGGCGCGCGTGGTCGGGCTCCTGCCCGAGGGCGCGTGGGCCGAGCGGGTGGCCGTCCCCACGCACGCCCTCGCCGTGCTGCCCGACGCCGTGACGTTCTCCCAGGCCGCGACCTTCCCCGTGGCCGGGCTCACCGCGCTCCACGCCCTCGCGAAGGGCGGTCAGATCCTCGGGCGTCGCGTCCTCGTCACGGGCGCCACCGGCGGCGTCGGCGACTTCGCGGTGCAGCTCGCGCGGCTCTCCGGCGCCCGCGTGACGGCGAGCGCGCGGCGCGCCGACCAGGTCCCGGCGCTGCGTCAGCTCGGCGCTCACGACGTGATCGTGGGCGACGAGATCCCGCCGTCGCCCAAGTACGATCTGGTGATCGAGTCCGTGGGCGGGCGCACGCTCGGCACGGCGCTGGCCGCCCTCGCGCGGGGCGGCGTCTGCGTCACCCTCGGCGTCTCCGCCGGCCCCGAGGTCACCTTCGACGCGCGGGAGTTCTTCGCCGCCGGGCGCACGACGCTGTACGGCTTCTACGTCTTCACCGAGCTCTCGGCGGAGCCCGCGGCGGTGGGCCTCCGGCGGCTCGCCGAGCTCGTGGCGGCGGGGCAGCTCGTACCCCACGTGAGCCTCGAGCGGTCCTGGAAGGAGATCGGTCAGGTCGCGCAGGACCTCATGGCCCGGCGCTTCCCGGGCAAGGCGGTGCTCACGCTGGACTGAGCCCGCTGGCGGTGCCGACCGCCGTCTTCTCCCCGTGCTGGTTCTCGCACCAGACCTCGACGACCACGCGCGTGGCGCCGTTCTCCCGGCGCCGGTCCTTGACCACGCCGTGGACGGTGAGGCGATCGCCGGCGTACACGGGCTTGATGAAGGCGACGGACATCGTGCCGCCCTTGACGAAGCCGGCGCCGAGGAAGCGCGTCATCATCTCCGAGACGTACGCCGTGGACATCATCCCCTGCGCCAGGCACGCGCGGAACCCCTTCTGCCGCGCCCAGCCCTCGTCGGTGTGGATGGAGCGCGCGCGCACGCCCGAGTACGCGTCGATCTTGCGCTGCGAGATCTCCTTCACGACGGCCGGAAGCTCGTGCCCGACGGTGACGGCGGCGGCGGTGGTCGTGTCCATGGCGCCCCTCAGTCCCTGAACAGCATCTGGGTGAACCGGCCGCGCACGAGCACCGTGCCCTGCTCGTCCTCGGTGACGAACTCCGTCACCATGTAGGGCTTGCCCCGGCGCTCGTACTTGTCGATGACGCGGCCGCGGGAGCGCGCGCGCACGCCCGGCCGGATCGGCTCGAGGAACTCGAACTCCATCTTCGCGTGGAGCCCCGCGTGCACGATGTACCGGCTGTGGCGCAGGCGCAACGCCTGGTTGCCGAGCAGCGTCGGGTGGGCCACGGGACCGCCGAACGGGGAGTCTCCCGAGAACCACGCGTGATGATCGTCCACGGCGAACGCGTAGGTCTCGATGTCCTCGGGCGTCACGAGCTGTGCGTCCGAGACGAACTCCTCGCCGACTTGGAGCACGTCGTACGTGAGCTTCCTGAACTCGACCATGGAGTTACCCTCCCAGCGTCTTGAGGAATGAGAGCACGGCGGCGTTGACCTCGTCCGGCCGCTCCTGCTGGGTCCAGTGACCGCAGCCGGGAAGGATGAGCGTCTGCCGGAGATCGGGGACGAACTGCTTGAGCGCCGGCAGGAGCTTGTCCATGCCGCGGAAGCCGAGCACGAGATCGCGGTCGCCCGCGACGTAGAGCGCGGGCACCGTCACTCTCGCGCCCGCCCAGGCGGCGCCGAGCTCCCAGTTACGGTCGATGTTGCGGTACCAGTTGAGGCCGCCGCGGAATCCGGAGTGCCGGAACTCGCCCGCGTAGAAGTCCACGTCGGCCTCCGTGAGCCACGCGGGCAGGGTGGCCGGCGCGTCGCGGCCGGGGAGGAACCCGCCCGTCCGCGGCACCATCCCCACGTCGCCGGCGCCGATGGTCCGCTCGCCGCGGCGGGGAGCGTCGCCGGAGCCCCAGAAGAGGACGCGGCGGATCGTCTCGCGGGGGTCGCGCTCGAGCTCGGCCTCGGCGACTCCGGGCTTCTGGAAGTAGAGCTGGTAGAAGATCGCGTCCTGGGTCTGCGGCATCACGGTCGTCGGACGCGCCGAGCCGCGCGGAAGGAAGGGCACGCTCAGGCCGATCACGGCGCGGAAGCGGTCCGGGCGCAGCAGCGCCGCGTTCCAGGCGACCGGCGCGCCCCAGTCGTGCCCCGCGATCACCGCGGTCGGCGCGCCGAGCGCGTCCAGCAGGCCGACGACGTCGCCGACGAGATGGAGCAGCGTGTACTGCTCGATGGCCTCCGGCCTGTCCGTCTGCCCGTAACCCCGCTGATCGGGGGCGACGGCGTGGAAGCCGGCCCGGGCGAGTGCCTGGATCTGGTGGCGCCAGGAGTACCACGACTCGGGGAAGCCGTGGCACAGGAGGACGAGCGGACCCTCACCCGCCTCGGCGACGTGCATGCGAATGCCGTTGGTGCCGACGAAGCGGTGCTTGATCTCCATGGCCCTAGAGCATACGGCATCGTCGCCGCGGCGTGAGATGCGTTCGGCGCCGACTTCTGCTATGGTCCGGGCTCACGCGGAGCGCGTTGCCGCGACCCCGCCGTCCCGCGAGGAGGACACGATGAGCGATCACGCGAACGATCCGAAGCGCCCCGGCAGCGTCGACCGTCGGACCTTCCTCAAGCGGGCGGGCGCCGCCGGCGCCGGCGCGGTCATCGCGTCCCGGCTGCCCGCGCCCGGCCACGCCGCAGCACAGGACGCCACCGTCCGGCCCGATGCCGCGGCCAAGCGGGGCGGCACGCTGCGCTTCGGCACCCTCAGCGCTCCCGTCCATTTCGACCTCCATCAGTCGGGGACCGTCAGCAACATCAGCGGCCAGGCACCCATGTACGACTGCCTGATCCGCCGCGACGCGCGGGACGGCCAGACGATCATCCCCGACCTCGCCCAGCGCTGGGAAATCACTCCCGACGGCAAGAAGTACACGTTCCACCTGCGGCACGGCGTCAAGTTCCACGACGGCGCCGAGTTCACGGCCGAGGACGTCAAGGCGACCTACCAGCGGATCGCCGCGCCGCCGAAGGGCGTGGTGATCCCGCGCACGCCGCTCTTCTCCGCGGTCAGCGACATCGTGGTGCTCGACCCCCATCGGATCGAATTCCGGTTGAAGGAGTCGCGCCCCAAGGCATTCATGCTCGGTGCCTTCGCGAGCGGCTGGAACGTCATCGTCAGGAAGAAGACGCTCGAGGAGAACGGCAACGACCTGCGCCACGTCATGGCCGCGCCGGGCACCGGTCCCTTCCGCCACGTCTCACGGCGGGACAAGGAAGTCTGGATCATGGAGCGGAATCCGAGCTACTGGAACAAGGGGCTCCCGTACGTGGACAAGCTCGAGGTCTACCACATGCCACCCTTCTCGCCGGAACTCGGCTCCGCGCTCCTGACCGGCAAGATCGACTACGCGCGGCTGCTCGACCCGGTGTCGTGGCGCAAGGCTAAGGAGACGCCGGGCATGACCGCGGTGGACTTCAACCAGAGCGTCATCCAGGCGGTGTTCATCAACAACACGAAGGCCCCGCTCGGCGACCCACGCGTGCGCCGCGCCATGCATCTGGCGCTCGATCGGCACACGCTCGTGGACGTCGTGAAGGACGTCGCGCCCATGAGCGTCGGCGGCTTCGTCTACCCGTTCCACGAGCTCTCGACGCCGCGCGAGGAGCTCGTCAGCAAGCGCCTCGGTTACCAAAAGGACACGCGCGCGGCCGTCCAGGAAGCGCGGCGGCTCATGGCCGAGGCCGGCCACGCCGGCGGCCTCAAGAACCTCGCGTTTCTCGTCCGCGACGTGGCCACCTTCAAGCTCTGGTCCGTGGCGATCCAGGCGATGCTGAAGGAGACGCTGAACATCGAGACGAACCTCCGGACCGTGCAGGTCTCACAGTGGTTCGAGGAGGCGGCGGCCGGTAACTTCGATCTGGCGATCAGCGCGATCGTCTCGACGCTCATGGACCCGTCCGACTACTTCAGCGCCTGGTACGGCAAGGACGGCCCGCAGAACTACTCCATGTGGACGAACCCCGCCTTCCACGATGTCGCGCGCCAGATCG
>DATFVL010000163.1 GCA_035260325.1 Candidatus Methylomirabilota bacterium
TGCCGCGGCTCGCCGCCGCTAGCCTCTTCGCCGTCGCGCTCCTCGCCGGCTGCCGGACCGCTCCCGTCCTCGACCCCGCACGCCTCGTCGCGCTCGAGCCGGAGCTGGGCCAGCTCCTCCTCGTGGGTTTCGAGGGCACCGAGCTCGAGGGCAACGCGCCGCTGGAGGCGCTCGTCTGCCAGGCGCGCGTGGGCGGGGTCGTGCTCTTCGCGCGCAACATCGCGGACGCCGAGCAGCTCCGGCGGCTGACCGCGGCGCTGCAGGCGCGGGCGCTGGCCTGCACGGGCCGGCCGCTCCTCGTCGCGGTGGACGCCGAGGGCGGGCGCGTCATGCGGCTCGACCCCGGCGCGGGCTTCACCGCAACCCTCTCCGCCCAGGAGCTCGGCGAGACCAACGACCTCACGCTCACCGAGCTCGAGGCGCGCCGCATCGCGCGCATGCTGCGCGCGGCCGGCATCAACTGGGACCTGGCGCCCGTGGTCGACGTCGGCTACAACCCGGCGAACCCCGTGATCGTCGGCGCCGCCCGGAGCTTCGGCGCGAACCCCGTCCTCGTCACCGCGCACGCGCGCGCGTTCGTCCGCGGCATGCGCGAGGAGGGCGTGCTCACGGCGCTCAAGCACTTCCCCGGCCACGGCTCGAGCTACGACGACTCGCACAAGGGGTTCGTGGACGTCACGGGGACCGCCGACGCCGACGTGGAGCTCTATCCCTACCGTACCCTGATCGCCGAGGGGATGGCGGACACCGTCATGACCGCCCACGTCTTCAACCGCGCGCTCGACGAGCGCTATCCGGCGACGCTCTCGCGGGCGACGCTCACCGGCCTCCTCCGCGGCGGGCTCGGCTGGGACGGGCCGGTCGTGACCGACGACCTCCGCATGGGCGCGATCGAGGAGCGCTACGGGCTCGCGCGCGCGGCGGTCACGGCCCTCGCCGCGGGCGCGGACCTCCTCCTCCTCGCCGACGACCGGCTGCCCGGCGGCGGGTCCGCCGGGCAGGCCGCGCTCGCGGCGCTCCGCCGCGGCCTCGCGCGCGGCCGGCTCGACCCCGAGCGCGTGGAGTCGGCGCTCGCGCGGGTCGCCGCGCTCAAAGCGCGGCTCGGCGAGCGCTGATCGCCTAGAGGAGGCGTTCGACCTCGGCCCGGCGGGGCAGCGAGGGCTGGGCGCCGCGCCGGGTGCACGCGAGGGCCGCCGTCGCGGCGGCGAAGCGCAGGGCCTCCGGCAGCGGGCGCCGCTCGGCGAGCGAGACCGCGAGCCCGGCGTTGAAGGCGTCGCCCGCCGCCGTCGTGTCCACGACGGGGACGGCGAACGCGGGCACGCGCACCTCCTGCCCGCGCGCGCACGCGACCGCGCCGGCGGCGCCGAGGGTCACGACCACCACCCGCGCGCCGCGCTCGAGAAGCGCGTGCCCGGCCGCGGTCGCGCCCGCCGCGTCGCGCACCGGGAGGCCCGTGAGCCGCCCCGCCTCCGTCTCGTTGGGCGTCAGGTAGTCGGCGAGCGGCACCAGGCCCGCCGCCTCGTCGCGGAACGGCGCGGGGTTCAGGAGCGTCGTCTTGCCCCGCCGCCGCGCCTCGCCGAGCACCCACGCGACCGTCTCGAGCGGCGTCTCGAGCTGGCACATCACGACGTCGGCCCAGCCGAGGTCCTCGGCGCGGCGCTTAGCCGCTTCGGCGTGGAGCCGCCAGTTCGCGCCGGGCGCCACGACGATCTGGTTCCGCCCCTCGGCGTCCACGACGATCAGCGCCGTCCCGGTGGCGGCCTCGTCCGTCGCCGTCACGCCCGCGACGCCGATGCCCTCCTGCTCGAGCGCCGCCCTGAGCTCGCGCCCCGAGGCGTCGTCGCCGACGCAGCCGATGAACCGCACCTCGGCGCCGAGGCGCCGGGCGGCGACCGCCTGGTTCGCGCCCTTGCCGCCGTGGTTGACGAGGAGCGTCCCGCCCGTGACGGTCTCGCCGGGGCGCGGCAGCCGCGCGGCGGCGACCGTGAAGTCCACGTTCGCGGAGCCGACTACGAGGACGCGCGGCGGCGGGACGGCGCCGGGCATAGACGATCGAGGAACAGGCGGAGGAAGCGTGTCGTGTCGATCCCCTTCGCGACGCGGCAGTTGGGCTCGCCGGCCGCGCGCCGCGTCTCGCCCTCGGGCCCGATCTCGAGATGCACGGCCTCCCACTGGGCGAGCGTCGGATCGATCGCGAGCGCGAGGGCCAGCGGATCGTGGAGGGCTATCCCCTGCGCGCCGCCCGCGTGGTCGATCCGGAACGCGCGGTCGCTGAACGCGGTGATGCGCGAGGCGAGCGCGCCGGGGGCGCGCGAGAGGGCCTTCTTCAGCCCCGCGCGCGGCAGCACCGCCTGGCGGGTCGCGTCGAGCGGCACGAGGTCGAGCGAGAGGCCGCCGGCCAGCACGCGGTGCGCCGCCTCGGGATCCACGTGCATGTTGAACTCGGCGCCCGGCGTGACGTTGCCTGGGACGTCCACGGCGCCGCCCATCGCCACGACGCGGCCGACGAACCGCATCGCCGCGAGGTCGGCCTTCAGCGCGAGCGCCAGGTTCGTCAGGGGCCCGAGTGCCAGGAGCGTGAGGAGCCGCTGGTGCCGCCGCGCGCGGTCGAGCATGATCGGCACCGCGCCGGGCAGCTCGCCCCGCCCGACGCCGGGCCAGTCGCCGAGGTCGCCCAGGCCGTCCTCGCCGTGGTAGCGCGTGGCCGTCACGAGCTGCCGGGCGAGCGGCTCCGCGGCGCCCACCGCGATCAGCGGCGCCGGGTCGGGCTTGCGCAGCCCGAGAAGCCGCAGCACGTTGGTCGTCGCCTGCTCGACCGGCACGTTCCCCGCGACCGTCGTGACCGCCTCGACCACCACCTCCGGCGAGCTCCACGCCACGAGGAGCGCGAGCGCGTCGTCGATGCCGGCGTCCGTATCGATGAGGAGCGGCGCGGCCATGGCCCGAGTCTAATCGAATCGGGCCCGAGAATCTTTCCGCCGTGAAATCCCATCGTATAGAATGAAGCAGCGTTTCGGGGAGAGGAGGAGCGGATGAACATCCAGATCAAGTACTGCGGGGAGTGAAACTACCTCCCCCAAGCCTCCAGTTTGCAGGAGGCGATCAAGAGGAAGTACGGCCTCGTCGCCGACCTCACGGAAGGGGCGGGCGGCATCTTCGAGGTCTCGATCGACGACGCGGTCGTCTACACCAACCAGACGACCTACCGGTTCCCGACCGACGAGGAGATCTTCGAGAAGATCGACGCCGCTAAGAAGCGCTGAGCGCCTTTTCCAGCTCGCCCTGAAACCGGGGATGGGCCACCCCGAGCAACGCCTCGGCCCGTCCGCGCTCTCCCTTGCCGCGGAGCTCCGCCGCGCCGTACTCCGTCACCACGCAGTCGGCCAGGAAGCGCGGGCTCGTCACCGCCGCGCCCGCGCCGAGCCTCGGCACGATGCGGGACACGGCGCCGTCGCGCCCCGTCGAGGGCAGCGCGATGACCGCCCGACCGCCCTCGGCGCGCGAGGCGCCGAGGACGAAATCGAACTGGCCCCCGATCCCCGCCACCTGCCGCGGCCCGAGGCTCTCCGCCGTCACCTGCCCCGTCAGATCCACCTCGAGCGCCGAGTTGATCGCGACGAAGCGATCGAGGCGCGCGACGGTGTCCGGATCGTGGACGAATTCCGAGGACTCCATGTTGACCATCGGGTTGTCGCGCACGAAGTCGAAGAGGCGACGGGTTCCCATCGCCTCGGCGATGTCCATGCGCCCGCGGTGGACCCGCTTGAGCGCGTTCGTCACGACCCCCCGCTCGACCAGAGTCACCGAGGCGTCCACGAGGAGCGAGTGGAGCGCGAGGTCCTTGTGGCCGGTGAGCGCTTCGAGGATGGCCTGCGGGATCGCGCCAACGCCGACCTGGACCGTGGCGCCGTCGGGCACGAGCGCCGCGACGCGGCGGCCGATGGCGCGCTCGATGTCGCCGACGGGCGGCGGCGGGTACGGCACGAGCGGCGCGTCCACGTCCACCCAGGCATCGATCTGGCTCCCGTGCAGGAACGCGTTGCCGAGCGTGCGTGGCATGGACGGGTTCACCTGCACGATCACGAGCGGGGCGCGGCGCGCGGCGGGGAGCGCGACGCCGACGGAGACGCCGAGGCTCAGGTAGCCGCGCGCGTCGGGCGGCGCCGCGTGCACCAGCACGCAGTCGGGCGCCCACGCGCCGCCCGCGACGAACTCGCGCGTGAGATCGAAGTAGCGGATCGGGACGAACTCGACGCGGCCGCGGCGCCGCGCGTCCTCGAGCCGGGGCGACATGTGCCACGTCGCGTAGCGCAGGGCCGCGCACTCGGGCCGCGCCCACGGATAGTCGCCGAGGTGAAAGCCGCCGAGGAGCGTGAGGTCGCGCAGCCGGTCGGCCTGGCGGCAGATCTCGGCGACGAGCGCGACGGGCTCGCCGCACCCCGGCGGCAGCAGCACCTTCATCCCCGGCCGGAGGCGGGCGACGGCGTCGGCGAGCGAGCAGCGGACGAAGGCGCGCGGCATGAATCGCGAGGCTATATATACCCGATCCCGCGATAGAATGACCGCATGAAACGCGGCGCGCGCTGGCTCGCGCTCTCGCTCGTCGTGCTCGCCGCCGGCTGCGCCGCGGCGCCGCCGCCGCGCCAGGAGAGCGGCGATTTGCCCCGCGCGCGTTGTCTCGTGGATCCCAGGCGTGAGGCGGCCGAGCCCACGCGGCCGCTCTTCTTCTTCTTCTGCGTCGAGAGCCCGTGATGGCGCGCGCGCGGCGGATCGCCCTCGTCACCGGCGGCGGGCGTGGCCTCGGCCGCGAGATCGCGCTGGCGCTGGCGCGCGAGGGCTGCGACGTCGCGGTCGGCGCGCGGAACCGGACGCAGATCGAGGAGACCGCCGCGGCCGCGCGCCTCCTCGGCGCGCGCGCGCACCCGGTCACGCTCGACGTCGGGGACCCCGCGTCGATCGCCCGCGCCGTCGGCGACACCGTCGCGGCGCTCGGGCCCGTGGACGTCCTCGTGAACAACGCCGGCGTCGCCGAGTCGGCGCCCCTCGCGCGGACCGAGCCCGAGCTGTGGGACCGGCACATGCGCGTCAACGCGCGGGGCCCCTACCTGCTGACGCGGGCCGTCCTCGCCGGCATGCTCGAGCGCCGCTGGGGCCGCGTGATCAACGTCGCCTCGCTCGCCGGCCTCCACGGCTCCCCCTACGTGACCGCGTACACCGCGTCCAAGCACGCGCTCGTCGGCTTCACGCGGGCGCTCGCGACGGAGGTCGCCGGCCGCGGCGTGACGGTGAACGCGATCTGTCCCGGCTACGCGGCGACCGAGCTCGTGTGGAGCGCCGCGCGCAACATCGAGAAGCAGACCGGCAAGTCCTTCGACGAGGCCGTCGAGGCCCTCGCGAAGCTCAACCCCGGCGGACGGCTGATCGAGCCCGCCGAGGTCGCGGCCGTGGCCGCGAAGCTCCTCCATGACGACGCGACGAACGGCGAGGCGCTGGTGCTCGACGGCACCGGGCCGCCCTGACCGCGAGGAGGTGCCTGATGGCCCGCGAGATCACGTTCCACAACCCGCCGGCGCTCATGAAGCCGGTCGGCTACGCGCACGGCGCCGAGACGCGCGGCGGCCGGCTCCTGTTCCTCGCCGGCCAGGTCGCCAAGGACGGGGACGGCCGCCTCGTCGGCAAGGGCGACCTCGTCGCACAGTTCCGCCAGGTCTGCGAGAACCTCAGGACCGTCGTGACCGCGGCGGGCGGGCAGCCGACGGACGTCGTCAAGCTCACGATCTACGTGCTCGACACGGACGAGTTCAAGCGCCGCGGCAAGGCGATCGGCGACGTCTACCGTGAATACTTCGGCAAGCACTTCCCCGCGATGACCCTCGTCGGCGCGCGCGACCTCTACGACGCGGCCGACGGCTGCGTGATCGAGATCGACGGGATCGCCTGCCTGTCGTGAGCGTCATCACCCCCGAGCGGCCCCGGATCCGTCACGCGCTCCCCGCCGCGCGGTGGCCGACGCGCGAGCAGGCCGCACGCGCGCGCTGGTTCTCGCCGGTCCAGCTCGGCCGGCGCCTCGTCGTGCACGAGCGCACGTGGGTGCCGGCGATGGTGCCGTGGCGCGCGACGGAGGACGGCTTCGTCACCCCGGAGGTCCTCGCGTGGTACGCGCGCTTCGCGGAAGGCCAGCCGGGCGTGCTCGTCGTCGAGGCCACGGGCATCCGCGACATCGCCAGCGGCCCGCTGCTCCGGATCGGGGACGACCGGTTCATCCCCGGGCTCCGGAAGCTCGTGGACGTCGTGCGGCGGAAGAGTCGGGGCCGGACGCGGCTCTTCATCCAGCTCCTCGACTTCCTCACGGTGCGCCGGCGGCCCCCGCCCGAGAAGTTCTTCGGCCGGTACCTCGAGGTCACCGACGCGCTGCGGGTCCAGCTCGCCCTCCGGTTCGAGGACAAGGGCTGGCGCGAGGCGCCCGAGGCGCGGGTGCGCGAGTGCCTGGCGGGCGCGGACCGCGCCACGCTCGAGACGGTCCTGACCGACCGCGAGCTCGAGGCGCTCGACTACGGCTACCGCGAGCGCGTCTGGGACACGCGCCTGCCCCACATACGCGAGCTGCCGCGGGTCCTCCCCGCGCTCTTCGCCGACGCCGCGCGGCGGGCGCAGAACGCGGGCTTCGACGGCGTCGAGCTCCACTACGCCCACGCCTACACGATGGCCTCGTTCCTCTCGCGCCTGAACACCCGCGCGGACGGCTACGGCGGCTCGCTCGAGCACCGCGTGCGCCTGCCCCTCGAGGTGCTCACCGCCGTGCGCGACGGCGTCGGCGACCGCTACGTCGTCGGCATCCGCTACCTCGGCGACGAGGTGATCGAGGCCGGGAGCCGGCTCGAGGACGCCGTGTGGTTCTCGGTGCGCTTCGCCGAGGCGGGCGCGGACTATCTCTCGGTCTCGAAGGGCGGCCGGTTCGAGGACGCCAAGCAGCCGAAGGTCGGCGAGGCCGTCTATCCCTACACCGGCGAGTCGGGCCACGAGTGCATGCCCACCGTGCTCTCCGACGCACGCGGCCCGTTCGGCCGCAACGTCCCGCTCGCCGCCGCGATCCGCCGCGCGGTGCGCGAGGCCGGCCACGCGACGCCCGTCGTGACGAGCGGCGGCATCTCGACCTTCGAGCAGGCGGAGGGGATCCTCGAGCGCGGCGAGGCCGACTTCGTCGCGGCGGCGCGGCAGTCGCTCGCCGATCCCGATTGGTTCCGGAAGATCCGCACGGGCCACGGCGAGCTCGTGCGCCGGTGCGAGTTCACGAACTACTGCGAGGGCCTCGACCAGCGCCACAAGCAGGTCACCTGCAAGCTCTGGGACCGGAAATTCGACGCGGGTGACCCGACGGTCGCGCTCGCGAGCGACGGCAAGCGCCGGCTGACGCCGCCGTCGTGGAGCCCGCCCGCCCCGCGCTGACGCGGGGCACCTTGTCCCTCCGGTGCCCGCCGTGGTACGGTGTGCGCCGTTTTTCCCCAGGCACACACAAGTGAGCGTCCAGTTCGAAAAGCTCGGCACCGGGTTCCTCTTCACCGAGGGACCCCTCTGGCACCCGACGGGCAGGTTCCTGCTCTTCAGCGACATGCCCGGCGACCACATGCGGCGATGGTCGGCCAAGGACGGGGTCGTCACGTTCCGCAAGCCGTGCAACATGTCCAACGGCCTGACGTACGACCGGCAGGGCCGGCTGCTCGCCTGCGAGCACGCCACGAGCCAGGTGACGCTCACGCGTCCGGACGGCACCATCGTCCCGCTCGCCACCCACTGGCGTGGCAAGCAGCTCAACAGCCCCAACGACATCGTCTGCAAGCGCGACGGCGGGATCTACTTCAGCGACCCGCCGTACGGGCGCGCCAAGTTCTACGGCGTCGAACGGCCGCAGGAGCTCACATTCCAGGGCGTCTACCGGGTCGGCCCGGATCCGAAGTCGCCCGAGCTGCTGGTCGACGACTTCGATCGCCCGAACGGCCTCTGCTTCTCGCTCGACGAGACGCGCCTCCTCATCAACGACACCGCGCGCAAGCACATCCGCGTCTTCGACGTCACGGCGAGCGGCGCGCTCAAGAGCGGCCGCCTCTGGGCCGAGACGAGGGGCGACAAGCCCGGCGCGCCCGACGGCATGAAGCTCGACGCCGCCGGCAACGTGTACTGCTGCGGGCCCGGCGGGATCCACGTGTTCGACCCCGACGCCAACCTGCTCGAGATCATCGAGGTGCCCGAGCACACGGCGAACTTCGCCTGGGGCGACGAGGACTACCGGTCGCTCTTCATCACCGCGTCCACGTCGCTCTATCGGATCCGCACGAAGGTGCCGGGACGCCCGGTCTTTTGACAACCCACTCGCGACAAAGGAGGTCCGCATGCGGCGCCGTGTGATTCTGGTCGCGCTCCTCACGCTGGGGCTGCTCGTGCCGTCCGCGGCCGACGCCCAGAAGCCCATCAAGGTCGGCATGCCGATGCCGCTCTCGGGCCCGGCCGCCCTGTTCGGCGACCCCGCCACGAAGGGCGCCCAGATGTTCGTGGACGAGCTCAACGCGAAGGGCGGCGTGCTCGGGCGCAAGATCGAGCTCCTCATACGCGATTCCAAGGCCGACGCGAACGAGGCGGTACGCGTCGCTCGGGAGCTGATCCTCAAGGACAACGTCGACTTTCTCGTCGGCACGCTCACGTCGGCCGAGGGCCCGGCGGTCTCGGTCGTCGCGAAGGAGAACAAGATCGTCTTCATCGCGCCGATCCCGAAGACCGACCAGCTCACCGCCGCCGACAAGCTCCACCCGTACGTCTTCCGCGTCGCCGCGACGACGACGATGGAGGGGCGGAGCGCGGCCGAGATCGTCGCCAAGTGGCCGGTGACGCGGATCGCCACGATGAGCTTCGACTACGCGTACGGCCAGGACGTCACGAAGGCGTTCGTCGAGCACCTGAAGAAGGTCAAGCCGAGCGTGCAGATCGTCGACCAGCAGTGGCCGAAGCTCGGCGAGCAGGACTACAACCCGTTCATCAACGCCCAGATGGCGAAGAAGCCCGAGGCGGTCTTCTCGTCGATCTGGGGCGGCTTCTTCGTGACCTACTCGAAGCAGGCGAAGGCGCTGGGGTTCTTCGACGCGATCAAGTACAACTTCATCGGCGTCGGCGAGGCCGCGACGCCGGAGACGACCAAGTCGATGGGCATCGATTATCCGGTGGGGATCTGGGGCAACTCCTACGACGCCTTCTACTGGGGCGAGACCCCGGCCCACCGGGACTACGTGGCGCGCCTGTCGAAGTACCTCAAGGACGAGTACCCGTCCTCCTGGGCCATCCAGGGCTACATCGGCATGCAGTTCCTGGTCGAGGCGATCAAGAAGGCCGGCAGCACCGACTCCGACAAGGTCGCCCACGCGCTGCTCGGGCTCGCCGTCGAGACGCCCGTCGGCAAGCTGACGATCCGCGAGAAGGACCATCAGGCCAACCGCGGCCAGCTCTACGGCAAGACGGTCCGGGACCCGAAGTACCCGTTCGCGATCATGAAGCCCGCCGTGTACGTGGACCCGTCGCCGTTCATGGACTAGCGCGCCCGGCCGGCGGGCCGGAGAGGCACCCCCTGGGCTCGGAACGACACTCGCCGGGGGCGCCTCTCCGGTCCGCGGGCCCAAGCCGCGCTGCGCCTCATGCCCGATCCGTCCTTCGTCTTCGCGCAGAGCCTCTCCGGCCTCACGGCCGCCATGTTCCTCTTCCTGATCGCGTCGGGCCTCTCGCTCATCTTCGGCGTGCTGCGGGTGCTCAACTTCGCCCACGGGACCTTCTACATGCTGGGCGCGTACTCGGCCTATCAGATCGTCCAGTGGCTCGGCCCCGGACCGGGGCGGTTCTGGATCGCGGCCCTCGGCGCCGCGCTCGCCATCGCCGTCCTCGGCGGGCTCATCGAGCGCCTGCTCTTCCGCCACCTGTACGGCAAGGAGGAGCTCTACCAGCTCCTGTTCACGTACGCGCTCGTGCTGATCCTCAGCGACGTCGCGAAAATCTTCTGGGGCACGCAGCAGAAGTCGGTCAGCCGCCCGCCGGAGCTCACCGGGGCCTTCAGGCTCTTCGGCGCGACCATCCCCCACTACAACCTCCTCATCGTCCTCCTGGGCCCGGCCATCGCGCTCGCCGTCTGGTTCGTGCTGCAGCGCACGCGCGCCGGTCGGTTCATCCGGGCGGCCGCCCTCGACCGCGAGACCCTGGGCGCGCTCGGCGTCAACGTCGACCGCCTCTACACGGTCGTGTTCATGCTGGGCTCGTTCCTCGGCGGGCTCGGCGGCGCGCTGATCGCGCCGATGCGCGCCACCGTCCCCGGCATGGACACCGAGATCATCGTGGAGGCGTTCGTGGTCGTCGTGATCGGCGGGCTCGGGTCGTTCTGGGGGACGTTTCTCGGCGCGCTGATCTACGGGCAGGTGCTGTCCTTCGGCATCCTCTTCTTCCCGCGGTTCTCGATCTTCGCGGTGTTCGCGCTCATGGCCGCGGTCCTCATCGTGCGCCCCTGGGGCCTCCTGGGACGCCCGCTCCGATGACCGGCGGGGCGCGCTGGGCTCCCGCCGTCGTGCTCGTGGCGGCCTTCTGCGTCCCGGCGCTGGGCTCGCGCTTCTACACGTTCGTCGCCAACGACGTCGTCATCTGGGCGCTCTTCGCCACCAGCCTGAACCTCCTCGTGGGCTACACCGGGCTCGTGTCCTTCGGCCACGCCGCGTACTTCGGGATCGGCGCATACGCCACCGGGCTCCTCATGAAGAAGGCCGGGGTGTCCTTCCTCCTCGCCTTCCCGGCGGCCGGGGTGCTCGCCGGGGCCTTCGCCCTGCTCTTCGGCTTCTTCTGCGTACGGCTCACGCGCATCTACTTCGCGATGCTGACGCTCGCGTTCGCCCAGATCGTGTGGGCGATCTGCTTCAAGTGGAACGAGGTGACGGGCGGCGAGCAGGGCATGCCCGAGATCCCGTATCCGGACTTCGGCTGGCTGGAGCGCCTGGGTGGGGTCGTGCCGCTCGTCGGCGGCTGGCGGACGGCCGAGTACTATTACTTTCTGACGCTCACGCTGGTCGCGCTCTGCCTCTGGGCGCTCCGGCGCATCGTGGGCTCGCCCTTCGGACGCCTCCTCACCACGATCCGCGAGAACCCGGAGCGCGCCGAGTTCATCGGGGTCAACGTCCGCCGGTACGAGCTCGCGGCCTTCGTGCTCGCCGGCGTGTTCGCGGGGCTCGCCGGCGGGCTCTTCGGCATCTTCAACCGGGGCGTCTTCCCCGACTTCGCCTACTGGACCAAGTCCTCCGAGGTGCTGATCATGACGCTCCTCGGGGGGATGGGCACCTTCTTCGGCCCCGGCATCGGCGCGCTGGCCCTGATCCTCCTCAACCAGCAGATCGTCTCCTACACCCAGTACTGGCCGCTCGTGCTGGGCACGGTGCTGGTCGTCCTGCTGTTCGGCTTCCCCGGCGGCCTCGCCGGCGCGGCGATCGCGCTCTGGCAGCGGGCACGGCGGCGGATTCGCGGTGCTTGAGGTTCGCGACCTCCGCAAGTCGTTCGGCGGCTTCGAGGCCGTCGGCGGCGTCAGCCTGTCGGTCGCGGCCGGCCAGGTCACGGCGATCATCGGGCCGAACGGCGCGGGCAAGACGACCCTCTTCAACCTCATCACGGGGCACGTCCGCCCGGACGCGGGCGCCGTGCGCTTCGACGGCCGCGACATCACGGGCCTGGCGCCCCACGACGTCTGCCGCCTCGGCGTGGGCCGTTCGTTCCAGCGGACGAACATCTTCCCGAGGCTCACGGTGTTCCAGAACGTCCAGGCGGCGTTCATCTCGCACCGGCGCCGCGGCCTCGACCTCTTCACGCCGGTCGACCGGCTCTATCGCGACGAGACCCTGGCACTCCTCGCCTCGCTCGGCCTGCTCGACCGGTCCGGCGAGATGAGCGGGTTCCTCTCGCACGGCGCGCAGAAGCAGCTCGAGCTCGGCATCGCGCTCGCGAGCGAGCCGCGCCTGCTGCTGCTCGACGAGCCGACCGCCGGCATGTCCGCGGTGGAGACGCGCGACACGATCCGGCTCATCAGCCGCATCGCCCGCGAGCGCGGCCTCACGCTCCTCTTCACGGAGCACGATATGGAGGTCGTCTTCTCGATCGCCCAGACGATCACGGTGCTCCACCAGGGCCGCGTGATTGCCGGCGGCACCCCGGCCGAGGTGCGCGGCGACCCCGAGGTGCGGCGCGTCTACCTGGGAGAGCGCCGGTGAGCGCTGCGCCCGTCGTCCTCGAGGTGCGTGACCTCCACACCGCCTACGGGCTCTCGCGTGTCCTCTTCGGCGTCTCCATCGAGGTCGGTGCGGGCGAGTGCGTCTGCCTCCTCGGACGCAACGGCGTCGGCAAGACCACCACGATGCGGTCCATCATGGGACTGACCCCGCCGAGCGCGGGCCGCATCGCGTGGCACGGCGCCGATATCACGGGCTGGCCGCCGTATCGGGTGGCACGCGCGGGTATCGGCTTCGTGCCCGAGGATCGCCGGATCTTCGCCGACCTGACCGTCTGGGAGAACCTCGACGTGGCCAGCCGCGCCCCGCGAGCGCGGCCCCCCGGCGAACCGGATCGCGTCATGAGCGACGCAGCCGCCACGCATCTCGATCAGGGCACGTCCCGAGTCTCTCCGGCCCCGCGGCCCCCCGCACCTGAGGCAGGCCACCCACGGTCCGAGCCGGCCCCGGGGCGCCCGCTACAGTGGTCGATCGAGCGCGTGCTCGAGCTCTTCCCGCAACTCGGGGCACTGGCGCGCCGCAGCGGCGGCCATCTCTCCGGCGGCGAGCAGCAGATGCTCACGATCGCGCGCACCCTGATGGGCAATCCGGAGCTGCTCCTGCTCGACGAGCCGTCGGAGGGCCTGGCGCCGCTGGTCGTCGACCACCTGCGGGAGCAGGTCGCGCGGCTCAAGGACGAGGGCCTCACCATCCTGCTCGCCGAGCAGAACGTCGACTTCTCGCTGGCGCTGGCCGACCGCGTCTACGTCCTCGAGAAGGGCACGATCCGCTTCAGCGGGCCCGCCGCGCGCCTCCGCGACGACGCCTCGCTCCGCCACGAGCTGCTAGCGCTCTGAGCGGCGCGCCGGTGAGACGCGTGAGGATCCACTCCTTCCGGAGTTTCGCGCCGAGCTTCCGGTAGAAGCGGATCGAGGGCGTGTTCCAGTCGAGCACGGCCCACTCCATCCTGCCGCAGCCTCTGCGCGCCGCGATCCTCGCGAGCTCGCGCAGCAGCGCCCGACCCGCCCCGTTCCCGCGCTCCTCGGGAAAGACGAAGAGGTCCTCGAGGTAGAGCGTCGGGCGGGCGAGGAACGTCGAGTACGTGAAGAAGTAGAGGGCGAAGCCGATCGGCGCGCGCCCGCGCCGGCAGATGAGCGTCTCGAAGTAGCGGCGGCGGCCGAAGCCGTGCCGGCGGATCCGCGCGGCGGTGGCCTCCACCTGGGGGAGGAGGCGCTCGTACGCGGCGAGGCCGCGGATGAGCCGGAGGATCGTGGGCGCGTCGCGCCGGCCGGCGCGCGCGATGCGGAGCGCCCCGGCCGGAATCGCTACGCTCCCGCCACGCCCAGGAGCATCTCGGTGTAGCAGCGCGCGCCCTCGCGGATGTTCTCGAGCGAGAGCCGCTCGTCGTTGCCGTGGACGCGCTGCCACTCGCCCTCGTCCAGCACGAAGGGGCTCCAGCCGTAGCCGTGCAGGCCGCAGCGCCGGAAGACCCAGTTGTCGGTAAAGCCGACGAGGACCTCGGGCGCCACGACGACGCCGGGCGCGCGCCGCTCGAGCGCGTCGGCGAGCGCCTTGTAGAGCTCGGTGTCGGGCGGCGAGAGGTTCGGCGCCTTCGGCTCGCCCGTGACCGTGACCTCGACCTGGTCGTCGCCGATCACGCGCCGCACCCAGGCCACCACCTCGTCGGGATCATCGCCCGCGAGCATCCGGCAGTCCACGCCGGCCGACGCCTCGGGCGGGATCACGTTCCGCTTCTCGCTGCCGTGGAGCATCGTCACGGCGAACGTCGTGCGCACCATCGCCGCGTGGTGGCGGTTCGCGAGGAGGCGCGCGCGGAAGGCCGGATCCTGGAGCGAGCGCTCGACGTCGTCGTAGCCACGGCCCAGGTCCTCGGGCAGGACGCTCGCGAGCCGCGCGAAGTATTCCTTCACCTCGGGGAGCACGCGCAGCGGCCGCTCGGCGGCGAGCAGCTTCGCGAGCGCGCGGACGAGGCGGTGGGGCGCCGTGTCTGGCCAGGGCATCGAGCCGTGGCCCGGGGCGCTCCGCGCCGTGAGCTGGAGCGGCAGCCCGGTCTTCTCGGAGATGACGATGTGGCCGAGCGGCGCCTTGAACCCCGCGTGGGCCTCGATCCCGCCGAGCTCCGAGATCGCGTACTCCGCCCCCGCCAGCCACGCGCGGTGCTTGTCGGCGACGAACCGCGCGCCGTGCTGGCTGCCCGCCTCCTCGTCGGCCGTCGCAAGGAAGACGAGGTCGCGCCTGAGCGGGACGCGCGCCCGCTTGATGGCCAGCACCGCGGCGAGGTGCATGATCCCCGTGGACTTCATGTCGATCGCGCCCCGGCCGTAGAGGTAGCCGTCACGGATCACGCCGCCGAACGGGTCCACCGTCCAGTAGCGGCGATCGGCGTACACGACGTCCACGTGGTGGTGGAGCACGATGCCCGGGAGCGAGCCGTCGCCCGCGAGGCGCGCCATGAGGTTGGCGCGGCCGGGAACGGACTCGACCGTCTCGCTCGCGATCCCGTCGCGCTCGAGCACCGCGGTGAGGAACCTCGTGCCCGCGATCTCATTGCCGGGGGGGTTGGTCGTGTCGATCATGAGATAGCGGCGCAGCAGGTCCACCGTCTCGTCGCCGAGCGCCTTCCAGTCGATCATGGCCGGGAGTCTATCACCGCGGCTCAGCGCGGGGTAAAGCCCTTCGCCAGCACGTACTGGTTCGGCCACGGCAGGTCGTAGCCCTGCTCGTATGCCGCGCGGCGGGTCCAGTACGGATCGTGGAGGTGTGCGCGCGCGAGCACGCAGAGATCGGCGCGTCCCGCGGCGATGATCGAGTTCACGTCGGCGTAGGACGCGATCGCGCCGACGGTCATCGTCGGGATGCCCGCCTCGTGGCGGATGCGATCGGCGAACGGCGTCTGGTACAGGCGGCCGTACGCGGGCTTCTGCTCGGGCACCGTGTGGCCGGCGGAGACGTCCACGATGTCGCAGCCGTGGGCGCCGAGGAGTCTCGCGACCTCGACCGCGTCCTCGGGCGTCGTGCCGCCCTCGGCCCAGTCGGTCGCCGAGAGCCTGACCGACACGGGCTTTGCCTCGGGCCAGACCGCGCGCACGGCGTCGAAGATCTCCAGCGGAAAGCGCGCGCGGTTCGCGAGCTCGCCGCCGTACTCGTCGCGGCGCCGGTTGGTGAGTGGCGAGAGAAAGCTCGCGAGCAGGTACCCGTGGGCGAAGTGGAGCTCGAGGAGATCGAAGCCCGCCTCGTCGGCCATCCTCGTCGCGCGGACGAAGTTCTCGCGGACCCGGTCCAAGTCGGCGCGGTCCATCGCCTTCGGCACCTGGCTGTGCGGGAAGTACGGAAGCGCCGACGCCGAGACGATCGACCAGTTGCCCGAGTCGAGCGGCTCGTCGATCCCCTCCCAGAGCAGCCGGGTCGAGCCCTTGCGGCCGGCGTGGGCGAGCTGGATGCCGATCTTCGCCGGCGAGTTCGCGTGGACGAAGTCCACGATGCGCCGCCACGCGGCCGGGTGCTCGGCCTTGTACATCCCCGTGCAGCCCGGGCTGATGCGCGCCTCGCGGCTCACGTCGGTCATCTCGGTCATCACGAGCCCGGCGCCGCCGATCGCGCGGCTCCCGAGGTGGACGAGATGCCAGTCGTTCGGCGTGCCGTCCTCGGCCGAGTACTGGCACATGGGCGAGACGACGACGCGGTTCGGCAGCACGAGCCCGCGCAGCCGGAAGGGCGTGAACATCGGCGGCGGCGCGGGCGAGGCGGGCACGGCGACGCGGCTCTGGCGCTCGGCCTCGGCCGCGACCCAGCGGTCCACCTTCGCGACGAAGCCCGGGTCGCGGACCTTCAGGCTCTCGTGGGTGACGCGGAGGCTCCGCGTCAGGAGGCTCATCGCGAACTGGAGCGGCTCGAGCCGCCCGTGATAGCGCTCGGCCGCCTCGAACCACTCGAGGCTCACCTGCGCGGCGCGCTGGAGCGCCTCGACCTCGGGCCGCCGCTCCTCCTCGTACGCGACCAGCGCCTTCGTCGGCTCACCGTGGCGCTGGAGCGCCCGCGCGAGCGCGACCGCGTCCTCCATCGCGAGCTTGGTCCCCGAGCCGATCGAGAAGTGCGCGGTGTGCGCCGCGTCGCCCACCAGGACGACGTTCCCGTGGTGCCACGCGCCGTTCCGCACCGTCGGGAAGCCGCGCCAGAGCGAGCGGTTCGCGAGGAGCCGGTGGCCGCGGAGCTCGTCGGCGAAGAGCCGCTCGGCGAAGGCGAGCGTCCCGTCCTCGTCCACCCGGTCCAGCCCCGCGCGCCGCCACGCCGCCTCCGTGGTCTCGAGGATGAAGGTGGACATGGACCGATCGTAGCGGTAGGCGTGGACGCGCCAGAGCCCGTGCTCGCTCTCCTTGAAGATGAACGTGAAGGCCGGGAACGGGAGGGTCGTGCCGAGCCACACGAACCGGTTCGGCCGCCAGTCGATCTGCGGCTGGAAGTGCTCGGCGTAGCGGCTCCGGATGCCGCTGTTCACGCCGTCGGCGCCGAGGAGGAGGTCCGCGTCGCCGTACGCGGCGAGGTCGCCGACTTCCTTCTGGAACTCGAGCATCACGCCGAGCGCCGCGCAGCGCCGCTGGAGGATGTCGAGGAGGACCTGGCGCGACATGCCCGAGAAGCCGTGGCCCGTGGAGGTCAGCACCTCGCCGCGGGAGTGGATCTGGATGTCGTCCCAGTGGGCGAGGCTCCCGGCGATCGCGTCGTGCGTCTCGCGGTCGGCCTCGGCGAACCCCTCGAGCGTGGCGTCGGAGAAGACGACGCCGAACCCGAAGGTGTCGTCGGCGCGGTTGCGCTCGACGACCGTGACGTCGTGGGCGGGGTCGGCCTTCTTCATGAGCAGGGCGAAGTAGAGCCCCGCCGGGCCGCCGCCGATGCTGACGATCTTCACGCGAGTATTTTAGGCTAGAATCTCGTCCGGGTCCGTCCACAAGCCCGAGCGTCACCCAATTACCTGGAGGTCCCGACCATGACGCCCCGCACGCTCGCCCTCACGCTGACGCTCGCGGCGGCCCTCGGCGCCACGGGGACCAACGCCGACGACAAGGTCGGCACGGTGCGCTTCCCGACCTCGTGCGGCGCGGCGGTCCAGCCGGACTTCGAACGCGCGGTCGCCATGCTCCACTCGTTCTGGTTCCAGGCGTCCACGAACGCTTTCGTCGCCGTCGCGCAGCAGGATCCCGGCTGCGCCATGGCCCACTGGGGCGTCGCGATGAACCTGCTCGGCAATCCGTTCGCGTGGCCGCCGTCGCCGAAGGCGCTCGCCGATGGCTGGGCGGCCGTCGAGCGGGCGAAGGCCGCGGGCGCCAAGACCCAGCGCGAGCGCGATTACATCGCGGCGATGGATGCGTTCTACAAGGACGCCGACAAGGTGGAGCACCGGCCGCGGGCGCTCGCCTATCGCCAGGCGATGGAACAGCTCGCCGCGCGCTATCCGGAGGACCGCGAGGCGACGATCTTCTACGCCCTCGCCCTCAACGCCACGGCGACGCCGACGGACAAGACGTACGCCGACCAGCTCCGGGCCGCGCGAATGCTCGAGAAGGTCTTTGCCGAGCAGCCCAACCATCCGGGCGTGGCGCACTACCTCATCCACAGCTACGACTACCCGCCGATCGCGGAGAAGGGCCTCGACGCCGCGCGGCGTTACGCGTCGATCGCGCCCGCGGCGCCGCACGCGCTCCACATGCCGTCTCACATCTTCACGCGGCGCGGGTACTGGCAGGACTCGATCGAGTCCAACCGCGCCTCCGCCGCGGCGGCGCCCGACCACTTCAACCAGCTCCACGCGCTCGACTACCTGGCGTACGCCCACCTGCAGATGGGACAGGACGCCGCCGCCAAGCGCGTGCTAGACCAGGTGAACGAGATCGCCAAGGTGAACGTCGAGCACTTCGTGACGGGCTTCGCCCTGGCGGCGATCCCGTCGCGCTACGCGCTCGAGCGCGGCCGCTGGGCGGACGCCGCGGGGCTCACGCTCTTCGGGAAGGAGTTCCCCTGGGGCCGCTTCCCGCAGTCGGAGGCGCAGCTCGTCTTCGCGCGGGGCCTCGGCGCCGCGCGGAGCGGTGATCCGTCGGCCGCCCGCCGCGACGTCGACCGTCTCGGCGCGCTCCGCGACGCCCTCGCCGCGGCGAAGGTCGGCTACTGGGCCGAGCAGGTGGACATCCAGCGCCAGATCGTGTCGGCCTGGGTGGCGCGCGGCGAGGGCCGCAAGGACGAGGCGCTCGCGCTCCTACGCGCCGCCGCCGAGCGCGAGGACGCGTCGGAAAAGCATCCGGTGACGCCCGGGCCGCTCGTCCCCGCGCGTGAGCTCCTCGCCGACATGCTCCTCGAAGCGAACGAGCCCGCACAGGCGCTGCGGGAGTACGAGGCGTCCATGCGCGTGGAGCCGAACCGCTTCCGCGGGCTCTACGGCGCCGCGCGCGCGGCGGAGCTCTCGGGCGATCGGACCAGGGCGCGGACGTACTACGCGCAGCTCGTCGCGCTCGGCGAGAAGGCCGACACGGAGCGCTCCGAGCTGCGGCAGGCGAAGACGTTCCTCGGCAGATAACCTCACACCAGGAGGCCGATCATGGCGAAGCAGATGAAGTGCGGAGACCTGATGCCGGGCTGCAAGTTCGTCGCGGAGGGCAAGGACGTCGCCGAGGTGATGCAGAAGGGCGCGGAGCACGCCAAGACCGCGCACGGGATCACCACCATCCCGCCGGAGATGATGAAGAAGGTCCAGGCGGCGATCAAGGACAAGTAGGCGCGGTGGCGCGGCCGGTCTTCCGCGACTACGACCGGGCGGCGCTCGACGCCGAGTACAACAACCGCGAGAAGGTCAAGGACGCGGCCGACTGGCTCGCGCGGTACGCGGGCGAGAGCCAGAAGACGCGGGCCGCGCTTTCGTGTCGGCTCGACCTCGCGTACGGCCGGAGCGCGGGGGAGACGCTCGACGTCTTCCCCGCGCCGGGCCCGGGTGCGGCCCCGGTCCACGTCTTCATCCACGGCGGCTACTGGCACCTGCTCGACAAGACCGACTTCAGCTTCGTCGCGCGCGGCCTCGTGCCGGCGGGCGCGGCGGTCGTGGTGATCGACTACGCGCTCATCCCGAGCGTGGACGTGGACGAGCTCGTCCGGCAGTGCCGCGCGTCGATCGCCTGGGTCTGGAAGAACGCCGCCTCGTTCGGCGGCGACCCGCAGCGCATCTTCGTCTCGGGCCACTCGGCGGGCGGCCACCTCGTCGCGATGCTCATGTCCACGGACTGGCAGGCGTTCGACGCGGCGCTGCCCGCCGACGTCGTCAAGGCGGGTTGCGGGATCAGCGGGCTCTACGACCTCGAGCCGATCCGGCTCTCGTACCTGAACGACGTGCTCAAGCTCACGCCGGAAGCGGCGCGGCTCAACAGCCCAGTGCACCACCCGCCGCGGCGCTCGGGCCCGCTCCTCCTCGCGGTCGGCGCGCTCGAAGGGCCCGAGTACCACCGCCAGAGCCAGGACCTCGCCGAGGTCTGGTGGAGCCGCGGGCTCCCGTGCGAGGTGCTCGACATGGCAGGCCACCACCACTTCTCGATCGTCGCCGAGCTCCTCGACCCGAAGAACACGCTCAGCCGGCTCCTCGCGGAGCAGATGGGGCTCGCCTGAACCGGGCGAGCAGGAACCGGAGCGCCATCTCGAGCTTCCGCTTCCTCAGGTCCTCCTCGCCGAGCGCCACGCGCGCGAAGAGGCGGCAGAGCTTCGGGTCGGCCGCCGCCGCGGCGATGATCCTGTCGGCCAGGCGGGGCCGGGCGAACAGCTTTTTCTGGATCCGGAGCGAGTCGGCGAGCTCGCGACCGACCTCGCCGCGCCAGCGCGTTTCGTAGCGGGCGAGCCCGGCCGCAGAGCAGTCGCCGGCCGCGAGCGCCTCGGCGGCGGTCACGGCCGCGTGCTCGCCGGTCACCATCGCGTGGTAGATCCCCTCGCCCGTGTAGCAGTTGACGAAGCCGCCCGCGTCGCCCGTGACGAGGACGCGGTCGGCGACCGTGCGCGGGAGGGGCCCGCCGAGCGGCAGCCGGTAGGCCTTGAAGTTGGCCGGGTTCGACCGCCCGCTGACCACGCCGCGCGCGCGTGCCTCGTCGAGGAAGCGGGCGTGCTGAGCGTAGGGCGGGCCCCCGAGCTCGCGCTTGAAGAAGGAGAGCAGGAAGCCGACGCCCGCGTCCACGCAGTCGCGCTTGGGGAAGACGTAGCCGTAGCCGGGGTAACCCTTCCAGCCGTAGGCGACGTACATCGTCTCGGGATCCGCCATGGCGAGCTCGGCGAGGCCGGTCTCCTCCATCGTGTCGATCGCGAGCGTCTCGTCGGAGAAGCCCTGGCTCAGCCCCGCCGCGCGGGCGACGATGCTGTTGACACCGTCCGCGGCGACGACGAGCTTCGCCGCGAAGGCGCGCCCGTCCACCGTGCGGACGGTCACGCCGCTGGCGGCGCGCGCGACCTCGGTGACGCGCGCGCCCTCGACCACCTCGGCGCCGGCTGCGCGCGCGCGCCGGAGCAGCGCGGCGTCGAACTCGGTGCGGCGGAGCGTGAGGTAGAGGGGCTCGTCGCCGTCGGCCAGCACCGTGGCGCCAGACGGGCCCTCCATCAGCACCCGGCGGATCTCGTGGATGGCGACCGAGGCGCGGAGGTAGCCCGCCAGCTCGGGGAAGCGACGGTACACCCCGTGGCGGATCCCGCCGCCGCACGGCTTGTCGCGGGGGAAGCGCTTCGTGTCGAGGACGAGCGTGCG
>DATFVL010000164.1 GCA_035260325.1 Candidatus Methylomirabilota bacterium
CGGGCGGATCGTACTGAACCCGGGCACCGCCGGCGAGCGGCTGCTCCCGCCGCTCGGCGACGGCATCGAGCTCCGGTGCGGGGACCTCCTGCGCTTCGAGACGTGCGGGGGCGGCGGCTGGGGCGATCCCCTGGCGCGCGATCCCGAGCGCGTGCGCCAGGACGTGGCGCGCGGCTTCGTCACCGCGCGCGGCGCCCTCGAGGACTACGGCGTCGTCCTGGATGCCGCGACGCTGGAGCTCGACAAGAGCGCGACCGACGAGGCGCGGGCCCAGCGTCCCGGCGCCCTCTCGCTCATCGACCGGGGGCCGGGGTTCGACGAGGCCGAGGCGCGCTGGCGCCGGCGGCACACCGCCGCCGACTGAGGCGTCGCGCGCCGGCGGCTCAGCCCCGCGCCTGCTTCGCGTGCCAGCGCGCCACGTCCTCGCACGTGGTGAACCACACGCCGCGCGCGCGGCGCATGAAGGCGACCAGGTCCCCCAGCAGGACAACGCGCGACGCCCGTCCGCTGATGAACGGATGGCACGTCAGCACGAAGCAGCCGTTCTCCCCGTGCATCGCGGCGAACTCCTTGCTCCACATCTGCAGCACGCGGCCGGGGTCGGCGATCGCGTTGGTGGCGCCGTAGACGTGGCGGAACAGGGGCGCGTCGTCGAGGAGCCACTGCACCGGCACCTCGACGAGCCGGCCCGCCGGGGTCTGGACGTCGTACGGGACGTCGTTGCCCATGAGCGAGCTGTCGTAGAGGAAGCCGTGGGTCTTGAGGAGCGCCGGCGTCCACACGTTCACGTCCCAGGAGGGCGACCGGTAGCCGGCGGGCTTGACGCCGAGCTCTGCCCTGAGGATCGCGAGCTGCTCCTCGAGCACCGCCTTCTCCTGCGCCGCGTCGAGCATGCCGACGGCCTCGTGGACGTTGCCGTGGGCGCCGATCTCGTGGCCGGCGTCGCGGATCCGCTTGCACTGCGGCAGGTGGTTGACGGCCGTCCAGCCGGGGATGAAGAAGCTCGCGCGGAGTCGGAGGCGGTCGAGCAGCCTCAGAATGCGGTCCACGCCCACGCGGGGGCCGAAGCGGCGCTCCTCGAGGTCCGCGAGGCTCCGCTTGGCCTTCTCGGGCTCGCGGAAGAGGAAGCCCGACTCGGCGTCGAAGTCGAACGAGAGGACGGCCGCCGACCGCTTGCCGTCGGGCCAGCGGTAACGCGCGGCCGGAGGCTTGCGGTCCGCGGTCCGGGGGCGGGGCACGTCGTGTACGATACCTCGGGCGGAGCCTAGCTCCGCCACTTCCTGATCGTGACGGCCGTGCCTTTGCTGGACTTGGACGCGATGTGGAACTCGTCCATGAGCCGGCGCACGCCGGGCAACCCCACCCCGAGCCCGCCGGACGTCGAGGATCCGCCCTCCAGCGCGACGTCGACGTCACGGATGCCCGGGCCCTCGTCGAACGCAACGACCTCGATCCGCGGGCCGCCTAGGGTGTTCCCGGTAGGATTCCGGCGTTTACCTGATTCACCCGCCGAGGTCCCGGCGTCAGCCTTCACCATAGGCAGGAAGTACCCCGTGTACGGCGACCTGGACGGCGAGGCGCGGCCGAAGCGCGGCACCGCGAGCGTTCTGACACCGCGGACGCGCGACTCGACGGCGGCGCGGGAGCTCGGCGAGGGCCGGAACGCGGTCTTCGAGGAGATCAGCGAAGACGCGCCGACAGTGAAGGTGCGGGCAGCATAGCCCGCTCGCCGAGCCCGCGCTCCCTGCCGTGACGCTCGAGCCCGCGGCGCTCGAGCGCGTCCTGGCACCGGACGCAGGTCTGCACCTCGGGCAGGGCGGAGAGTCTCGCCCGCGAGATCGGCTCGCCGCACTCGGCGCACGTGCCGTACTCGCCGCGCTCCAGTCGGTCGAGCGCCTCCGACAGGCGCGTCAAGCGCTCCAGCAGGCGCTCGCGTGTGGCGAAGCCGATCTCGCGGGTCTCGTTGGCCTGAATCACGTCGCCTTCGTCGGCGTGCGGGGAGCCGTCGCCGATCGCGCCGTCGAATTTCTCCATCGCCAGCGGCTCGCCCATCCGCCGGAGGCGGGAGACCGTCGCCTGGAGATCCTGCTCCAGCCGCTTCCGGATGTCGCCGTCCATCGTCCCCGCCCCCCTTCCGCGCGCCCACGTCAGGTTCGAGTGCTCTGCAGTCTACCGGCTCCCTGGGGCACGGAAATCCGGTGGATGCCGCAAGCGCGCAGCGGAATATCCCTGCTGGCCGCGTCGACAGCCGAGGGTTTTCCCTGACGGAGCTACCGCGCCGCCGCGCGGAGCAGCTCGAAGATCCGCACGCCCGTCAGCACCTCGTCCACGGCGACGCGCCGCGGGGCGAAGCGTGAGCACGGTGCCGAGGTGGAGCATCCCGGGCAGGACGAGGTCGTCGAGGTAGCGCGCGCCGCCGCGCAGGAGCCGGCCGTCCTCCTTCCGCAGGAGCGCGCGGCCGACCAGCGTCACGCGGACGTGGTCCGGAGATGCTCGTCGCGCCTCGCCTGGAGTCCCGTGTCGGCGTACGTCATGAGGTCGGGCTTCGAGCGACCGAGCATCACCTGCAGGTAGGCGGGCTCGAGGCCCACGTTCTGGAAGCCGTGGACGACGCCGGCGGGACACGACACGCAGTCCCACC
>DATFVL010000165.1 GCA_035260325.1 Candidatus Methylomirabilota bacterium
ACCCGGAGCAAGGCCAAATAGGGGAGCGATGGCGTGGCCCGCGCCGCTCCCGGGTTAGGCCGCTGGAGACGCCGGGTAACCGGCGTCCTAGAGAAATGACCGTCGGGAGCCGGCAACGGCTCCGACAGGACCCGGCTTACAGGCCTTCTCTGGCGCTTTTCTTCTCGACGATCGGCCGTAGAATGCCCGTCCGAGGGCACGATGTCGTTCCTCCTGTCCCGCACCCGGTCCGCACGCGAGGGCTTCGGCAAGCCCGTTCGGCGCAAAGAGGACGCGCGCCTGCTCACCGGCCAAGGCTGCTATAGCGACGACTTCAAGCTGGCCGGCCAGGCCTACGCGTCGTTCGTCCGCTCGCCGCACGCCCACGCGCGGATCCGCCGCATCGACGCCGCCCGCGCGGTGAAGGTGCCGGGCGTGATCGCCGTCCTCACGGGTGACGACGCCGCGGCCGCCGGCCTCCGACCGATCCCGCACCAGGCGGTCCCCCGGAACCCCCACGAGATCCAGCTCCGGAACCGCGACGGCTCCGCGCACTTCCTCGCGCCACACCCGCCCCTGCCCGCCGATCGTGTGCGCCTCGTCGGCGAGGCCGTGGCGATGGTGATCGCCGAGACGGCCGCCGCCGCGCGGGACGGCGCCGAGCACGTCGCCGTCGACTACGAGCCGCTGCCCGCGGTGACCGCCACCGCCGACGCGGTCGCCGAGCACGCGCCGCTCGTCTGGGACGAGGCGAAGTCGAACGTGTGCGTGGACTCGGACTCCGGCGACGCCGCCGCGGCCGACGCGGCATTCCGGCGCGCCGCGCACGTCGTTCGTCTCCAGACGCGGATCAACCGCGTCACCGGCGTGCCGATGGACCCGCGCGGGGCGCTCGGCGTGTACGACGCGGCGAGCGGGCGCTACACGCTCTACGCCGGCTCGGGCAGCTCGCAGCGCATCAAGCACGACCTCGCGGCCACGCTCGGCGTTCCCGGCGCCGCCGCGCGCGTGGTGGCGCGCGAGGTCGGCGGCAACTACGGCACGCGCAACGCCTTCTATCCCGAGTTCGCGCTGGTGGCCTGGGCGGCGAAGCGCCTCGGCCGGCCCGTCAAGTGGACGTGCGAGCGGCGCGAGGCGCTGCTCACCGACTACCACGCCCGCGACCTCCAGTCGGACGTGGAGCTGGCGCTCGACGCCGACGGCACCTTCCTCGCGCTCCGCGGCGTCAACACGAGCAACGTCGGCGCGCACGCGGTGTCGTTCATCCCGCTCGGCAAGGGCGTGTCGGTGCTGCCGAGCCTCTACCACATTCCCGCCGCGTCGATCCGCGCCCGCGCCGTGCTGAGCCACACGTCGCCCACGTATCCCTACCGCAGCGCCGGGCGCCCCGAGGTGATGTACGTCATCGAGCGGCTGATCGACCTCGCCGCGCGCCGGCACGGGTTCGACCGCGTCGAGCTGCGGCGGCGGAACCTCGTGCCGTCGAGCGCGATGCCGTACCGCAACGCGCTCGGCCTGCTCCAGGACAGCGGCGACTACCCGGCGGTCCAGGACCGCGCCGTCGCCCTCGCCGACTGGGCGGGGTTCGAGAAGCGCCGCGCCGAGGCGCGCCGGCGCGGCCGTTACCGTGGCATCGGCCTCGCCAACTACCTCGAGCTCAACACCGGCGCGCCGCGCGAGCGCGCCGAGATCACCGTGCGCCCCGAGGGACGGATCGACGTGGTGCTCGGCACGCTCTCCGCCGGCCAGGGCCACGAGACGAGCTTCGCCCAGCTCGTCGTCGAGTGGTTCGACGTCGGGATCGAGCAGGTCCGGCTGATCACCGGCGACACCGACGTCGCGTCGGTCGGCGGCGGCTCGCACTCCGGCCGCTCGATGCGTCTCGGCGCCGTGGTGATGGCGAAGGCGTCGGACCAGGTCGTCGAGAAGGGCCGGCGCCTCGCGGCGTGGCTGCTCGAGGCGGCGGAGCCCGACATCGAGTTCTCGAAGCGGCGCTTCGCGGTGAAGGGGACCGACCGCTCGGTGGACCTGTTCGAGGCGGCCGCGGCGGCGCTCCGGCGCGACGCGCCCGAGGACCTTCGCGGGCCGCTCGCGGGCGTGAGCGACGAGACCGTGAGCGTGCCGTCCTTTCCCTACGGCTGCGCGGTGTGCGAGGTGGAGGTCGATCCCGAGACCGGCGTGGTGGAGGTCGTGCGCTACACCTCGGTGGACGACTGCGGCCGCGCGGTCAACCCGATGATCCTCCACGGCCAGACCCACGGCGGCATCGCGGCGGGCGTCGGCCAGGCGCTGTGGGAGCAGTGCGCGTACGATGCCGCGACCGGCCAGATGCAGGCGGCGACCCTCATGGACTACGCCCTGCCCCGCGCCGACGCCCTCCCGAGCTTCACGACGGAGATCAGCGAGGTGCCCTCGACGTCGAACCCGCTCGGCCTCCGGGGCGGGGGCGAAGGCGGCACGACGCCGTCGCTCGGCGCCGTGGTCAACGCGATCGTGGACGCGCTGGCCGAGCTGGGCGTGGAGCACCTCGAGATGCCGGCGACGCCCGAGCGCGTCTGGCGGGCGATCCGCGACGCCCGGCCCTGACCGGCGCGCGGCTACCCGTGAAAGGTCGGGCGCCCCTCGTCGCGGTTCCAGAGCCGCACGAGGTGGCGCTTCGCGTGAGACTCCGCGGCGTCCTTGAACGCGGTGCGGCTGTGGGCGAAGTGACGGTTGTTCAGGTACTGGATCTGTCCCTGCTCGATGGTGAACTCGATCGAGAGCTCCGGCGCGTCGGCGATGGCGCGCATCGCCGCCACCGCCTCCCGTCCCTCTGGATCGAGCGGCGTGCCCGCCAGCGCCTCGCCGTTCAGGATGAGCACGTCGTTCCAGCGCGCCCGCAGCTCGCGCCCGTCGTACTCGAACACGGACTGCCGCGAGACCTTCGCGTCGTCGGGCGCGTGCTCGGCCTGTCGGTCCCAGGGGAACGGGCGGTAGAGGCGCGGCAGGAGGTCCGGATGCCGGCGCCGGAGCTCGTTGTGCACGCTCACGAGGCTCACGAAGCGACTCACCCCGCCCTCGCGCGCCGGGTGCAGGCACAGGAGCCCGACCAGCTCCGGCGGCAGTGAGAGCCAGGGCGCGTCCGTGTGGAACTGGAGCTCGAGGTTGGTGACCGAGCGGCGCACGCCGTACTCGAGCGTCTTGCCGGTGTCGCGGACGTCGTAGACCATCGTGCCATCCCACTTCTGCGCGACCGGTTGACCGAGGAGCGAGCCCAGCAGCCAGTACACCGCGCGGTTCTCGTCCTCGGAGAAGCGCTCGACCGGGACGCGATCGACCACCGCCAGGCCGACGCCGTGGCGGAGCTTCTCGCCGACCCTCGCCATCACCTCGCGGCAGGCCGGCAGCGCGAAGTGCGTGGGCGCGAGGAGCAGGAGCGGGAGCGGATCGCACCTGAGCGCGCCGACCGCCGCCGTGAGCTCGGCCGCCGCCTCGTCCGGGAGCGGCACGAGCCAGTTCGCCGGGGAGATGCCTCCCCGGAGCCACGCGCGTTCGTCGCGGATGTCCTGGAGGATCAGAGCGGCTCCGATTCTATGTCCGCGCCGCCGCTCCCGCAACCCGCGCCACCGAACTCGACGCTTGTGCCGGCGGGCGATCTCGGCAATGCTCCACCGCGGATGATCGCTCGCGCACAGGGAGCCTGAGCGTGGCGTGGAGCCGAGCCAGGAAGTGCGTGGTCATCGCGCTGGTCGCGGCGATCGTGCTGATCGCCGGCGGCGTGGTCGCGTTCCGGGTCGCCGTCGAGAGCCTCCGG
>DATFVL010000166.1 GCA_035260325.1 Candidatus Methylomirabilota bacterium
CCGGCGGGAGGTGCACGAAGGCGCCGTCCTGGGCGAAGGCGGTGTTCAGGGCGGTGAACCCGTAGCCGATGCCGTCAGACCCCGCGTAGCGGGCGAGATGCCGCTCGAGCACCGCTGCGTCGGTGATGAGCGCTTCCGCGAGGCTCGCCACCCGCGCACCGGCGGGCAGAGGGGCCAGCGAGGAGAGCTTGGCGGAGTAGCGCCCGTTGACGAAGACGAGCCGGTGAGCCACTGGCTCGCGCACGACGAGGGCCTCGATCGCCTCCGCGGGCAGGCTGTCGAACGCCCCATCGGCCAACCGGAAGGCCGTCGCGGCGATCGGCGCGACGCTCGTGTACTTCCAGTCCTCGAGCCGCACCGTGGGGAAGCCCTGCTCGGCAAAGCGGGCGATCGCCTCGTGCCGGAGCCGAAGCAGCCAGCCCGGGCTCCCACCCGCGCCCCCGCGCTCGAATGCCTCGAAGGCGGCCAGATACGTGTCCTTCACTGTCGCGACCTCAGTCATCGCTCCGGGTCCTTCAGGCGGCGCCGAGCGGCTCGACGACGCCGACCTCGTCCCTGATCCAGTCGTAGCCCTTGGCTTCGAGCGCGAGGGCCAGCTCCTTGCCGCCCGACTTGACGATGCGGCCATTGAACAGCACGTGCACGTAGTCCGGCGTGATGTAGTTGAGGAGCCGCTGGTAGTGGGTGACGAGAATCATGGCGTTGTCGGGCGTCCGGAGCGCGTCGACGCCGTGCGCGACGATCCTGAGCGCGTCGATGTCGAGGCCGGAGTCGGTCTCGTCCAGAATGGCGAGCTTGGGCTTGAGCACGGCCAGCTGGAGGATTTCGTTTCGCTTCTTCTCACCGCCCGAGAAGCCCTCGTTCACGGCGCGACTGATGAAGCTCTGGTCCATCTCCACGAGCGCGAGCTTCTCTCGCAGGAGCGCGAGGAACTCGATCGCGTCGAGCTCCTCCTGACCCTGGCGCGTCCGGATCTCGTTCACCGCGGCCTTCAGGAACTGCGCGGTGCTCACGCCGGGGATCTCGACCGGGTACTGGAACGCCAGAAACACCCCGGCGCGGGCGCGGTCCTCGGGCGACAGCTCGAGCAGGTTCTGGCCGTCGTAGCGCACCTCGCCGGCGGTGACGGCGTACGCCGGGTGCCCCGCCAATACCTGGGCCAACGTGCTCTTCCCCGACCCGTTCGGGCCCATCACGGCGTGGACCTCGCCGGCCTTCACCTCGAGGTCGATCCCTCGGAGGATCTCATGGCCCTCAACGCCGGCGTGCAGGTTCCGGATGCTCAGCATGTCGCGTCCTTTCCTCACCTAACCCACGCCCCCTTCGAGGCTCACGCCGAGCAGCTTGGACGCCTCCACGGCGAACTCCATCGGCAGGTTCTTGAAGACGTCCTTGCAGAAACCGTTGACGATCATCGAGACCGCGTTCTCGGCCGAGATCCCGCGCTGCTTGCAGTAGAACAGCTGGTCCTCGCTAATCTTCGCAGTCGAGGCCTCGTGCTCCACGCTCGCGGTCGGGTTGGCCACCTCGATGTAGGGCGTGGTGTGCGCGCCGCATCGGTCGCCGAGCAACAGCGAGTCGCACTGGGTGCGGTTGCGGGCGTGCGCGGCCCGCGGCAGCACCTTCACCAGACCCCGGTAGGTGTTGTTGCCGTGGCCCGCGGAGATGCCCTTCGAGAGGATCGTGCTCCGGGTGTTCTTCCCGATGTGGATCATCTTCGTGCCGGTGTCGGCCTGCTGGTAGTTATTGACGAGCGCGACCGAATAGAACTCGCCGACCGAGTCGTCGCCCTGCAGGATCACGCTCGGGTACTTCCAGGTGATGGCCGAGCCCGTCTCGACTTGCGTCCACGAGATCTTCGAGCGGCGCCCGACGCACTTGCCACGCTTGGTCACGAAGTTGTAGATCCCACCCCGACCCTCCTGGTCCCCCGCGTACCAATTCTGGATCGTCGCGTACTTGATCTGCGCGTTCTCGAGCGCGACCAGCTCGACCACGGCCGCATGAAGCTGGTTCTCATCGCGCATCGGGGCCGTGCAGCCCTCGAGGTAGCTCACGTAGCTGCCCTCGTCGGCGACGATGAGAGTGCGCTCGAACTGCCCCGACCCGGCCGCATTGATTCGGAAATACGTTGACAGCTCCATCGGGCAGCGGACGCCCTTGGGGATATAGCAGAACGATCCGTCGGTGAAGACGGCGGAGTTGAGCGAGGCGAAGAAGTTGTCCGTATACGGCACCACGGAGCCGAGATACTTCTCGATGAGGTCGGGGTGGTTCTGCACCGCCTCCGAGAACGAGCAGAAGATGATGCCGAGTTCGGCGAGCTTCCCTTTGAAGGTCGTCGCCACCGAGACGCTGTCGAAGACCGCGTCGACCGCAACGCCAGTCAAGCGCTTCTGCTCCCCGAGCGGAATCCCGAGCTTCTCGAAGGTCTGCAGGAGCTTCGGATCGACCTCCTCGAGACTGCCGGGCGCCGTGCTCTGCTTGGGCGCCGAGTAGTAGACGATCGCCTGGTAGTCGATCGGCGGGTGCGTGACGTTCGCCCACCGAGGCTCGCCCGCGCCCTTGTCCATCTTCACCCAGTGCCGGTAGGCCCGGAGCCGCCACTCGAGCATGAACTCGGGCTCGTTCTTCTTCGAGGAGATCAGCCGGATGATGTCCTCGTTGAGGCCCGGCGCAATGGCGTCCGCCTCGATGTCGGTGACGAATCCCCACTCGTACTCGCGGTTGACTGCGGCCTCGACCGTCTTCGCCGTCGTGCTCATCGTGACTCCTTGGAGGACATATTCCTACCCGGCCCTACGCGGAAAAGGATGTGCCGCACCCGCAGGTCGACTTCGCATTCGCATTGACGAACGTGA
>DATFVL010000167.1 GCA_035260325.1 Candidatus Methylomirabilota bacterium
CCCTCGGCGCGGCGCCCCGCGTCTGGCGGCGGACGTTCCGGATCGGCCGCCACACCGGCGTGCCCCTCGAGCCGCGGAGCCTCGTCGCCGACTACGAGCCCGCGACGCGCGCGCTCACCCTCTGGATCTCCTCGCAGGTCCCGCACATGATGCAGGCGATCGTCGCCGACCTCTTCGGCCTGCCCGAGCAGCGCGTGCGGGTCGTCGCGCCCGACGTGGGCGGGAGCTTCGGGATCAAGATCCACGTCTACCAGGACGACATGGCGGCCTGCGCCCTCGCGGTGGTGCTCGGCCGGCCCGTGAAGTGGATCGCGACGCGGCGCGAGTCCTTCCTCGCCGACATCCACGCGCGCGAGCAGACGGTGGCGATCGAGGTGGCGGCCGAGGCCGACGGGACGCTCACCGCCATGCGCGCGGCGATCACGGCGGCCGTCGGCCCCTACTCCGCCTACCCGCGCTCGAGCGTGGTCGAGGGCGGCCAGGTCCTGCGCCTCCTGCCGGGTCCGTACCGGCTGCGCCACTACGACGCGACGCTCAGGGTCGTCGCGCAGAACAAGGGGATCACCTCGCAGTATCGCGCCGTCGGCCACCCCATCGCCGCGGCCGTGACCGAGAGCATGGTCGAGCTGATCGCGCGCGACCTCGGGCTCGACCCGGCGGAGGTGCGGCGCCGGAACCTCGTGCGCCCCGACGAGTTCCCGTACACCTCCGCGACGGGCAACGTCTACGACAGCGGGAGCTACTTGGCGGCGCTCGAGACGCTCCTCGCGAAGGCGGGCTACGACGAGCTGCGGCGCGAGCAGCGGCGGCGGCGCGCGGCGGGGCGCCTCCCCGGCATCGGGCTCGCGTGCTTCGTCGAGCTGACCGGCCCGGGCGCGCAGTTCTACGGCATCGGCGGCGCGCCGATCTCGGGACAGGAGGGGACGACGGTGCGCGTGGAGCCGTCGGGCGCCGTCACCGTCCTCACGGGGCTCACCGACCAGGGGCAGGGCACGCGTACGGCGCTCGCCCAGATCGTCGCCGACGAGCTCGGCGTGCCGCTCGAGGCGATCGCCGTCGTCTCCGGCGACACCGCGTTCGTGCCCTACGGCGGCGGGACGTGGGCGAGCCGCGGCATGCCGATCGGCGGGAGCGCGACGCTCCTCGCCGCGCGCGCCCTCCGCGAGCGCGTGCGGCGCGTCGCCGCGGCGCTGCTCGAGACCCACGAGGCCGACGTCGAGCTCCGCGACGGCCGAGCGACGGTGCGCGGCACCGACAGGACCCTCGCGCTCGGCGACCTCGCCCGGGCCGTCCACTTCCGGTCGAACGAGCTGCGCGGCGTCGAGCCGAGCCTCGAGGCGACGGTCCACTACACGAATCCGGGCGCCTGGACCTTCACCAACGGCGCTCACCTGGCGATGGTCGAGGTGGACCGCGACACGGGGCGCGTCCGAGTGCTCAAGTACGTCGCGGTGGACGACTGCGGGACGCTCGTGAACCCGGCGCTCGTCGACGGCCAGGTGCAGGGCGGCGTGGCGCAGGGGATCGGCGGCGCGCTCTGGGAGCACTGCGTCTACGACGACGCGGGCCAGCTCCTCACGGCGACCCTGATGGACTACGCGGTGGCGAGCGCCGCCGACCTGCCGCCGATCGAGGTTCACCACCTCGAGACGCCCGCGCCCGGGCTCGCCGGCGGCTACAAGGGCGCGGGAGAAGGGGGAACCGCGGGCGCGCCCGCGGCGATCCTCAACGCCGTGAACGACGCTCTGGCGCCATGGAACGCGATGATCACGGATCAACCCGTGACCGCCGAGCGCGTCCTCGCCGCGCTCTCGGGCGCGCGCGCGTGAGGCGATGGGGCTCAGGCGCGTGCCCTATCGGAGCCTGGCGGCCCTGCTCGCGCGGGAGCTCGTCGTCGGCGAGGAGCCCGCGACGGCCGCGCTCGTCGCCGAGCTCCGCCACGTGAAGCGCAGCGGCCGGTTCACCCGCGCCGAGTTCCTGGCGATGTGCCGCTGGAAGAGCCCGCGCGCGATCCGCCACTGCCGCCGCAACTCCGCCGCGGCGATCCGCCGCGTGTCGCGCGCGGTCTTCGCGACCCGGAGTGAGCGGCGGCGCATGGAGCTCCTCACCGGGCTCCACGGCGTGAGCGTGCCGACGGCCTCGGCGATCCTCACGCTCGTGGCCCCGCGGCGCTACGGCGTCCTCGACATCCGCGCCTGGCAGCTCCTGTTCGGGCTCGGGCGCTTCCGCCGCAAGCCCGCGGGGCGCGGGTTCGCGCTCCGCGACTGGCTCGACTATCTCGCCGAGCTCCGGCGTCACGCGCGGCGCCTCGGCGTCTCCGCGCGCGCGGTCGAGCTGACGCTCTTCCTCTGCCACCGGCGACTGCAGAAAGGACGGCTCTACGCATGATCCGGAACGTCGTGACCACGCGCGACCGGGTGCGGATCCACTACCGGCGGCTCGGGCGGGGCCCGGGCCTGGTGCTGCTCCACGGCTACCCGCAGACGGGCCACATGTGGCGCAAGGTGCTCGCCGCGCTCGCCGAGCGCTTCACCGTCGTGGCGCCGGACCTCCGCGGCTACGGCGACTCCGACCGTCCCGCCGCGGGCTACGACAAGCGCACGATGGCCGCCGACGTCGCCGACGTGATCACCGCGCTCGGCATCGGTCCCGTGGTCCTCGTCGGCCACGACCGGGGCGGGCGCGTCGCCCACCGCTTCGCCCTCGATCACCCGGCGCTCCTCACGCGCCTCGTGATCCTCGACATCGCGCCGACCTACGACGTCTTCACGTCCACCGACATGAAGAGCGCGCGCGCCCGCTGGCACTGGTTCTTCCACCAGGTGCCCGACCTGCCCGAGGCCCTCACCGCCGGGCGCGAGGACGTCTACCTGCGCTCCATGTACCGGTCGGGTGCCCACAATCCGGCCGCGATCGAGGAGGAGGCGGTCCAGGAGTACGTGCGCTGCTTCCGCCAGCCGGGCGCGATGCGCGCGGGGTTCGAGGACTACCGCGCGGGCGCGACGCTCGACATGGAGCACGACGGCGCCGACCGCGACAAGAAGATCGGCGTCCCGACGCTCGTGCTCTGGGGCGGGGCCAGGGCCGCGCAGGCGCCCGACATGCTCGGCGTCTGGCGGGCGCGCTGTGCCGCCACGGTGGAGGGCTTCGCCGTGCCCGAGTGCGGCCATTACATCCCCGAGGAGCGGCCCGACGTCGTGATCGACGCGGTGCTCAAGTTCGGCGGGGTGCGCTGATGCGCCTGACGAAGAAGGTCGCGCGGCTGATCGACCGGGAGCGGGTCTGTCGCGTCGCGACGGTGGGCCGCCGCGGCGTGCCGCACCTCGTCCCGGTCTGCCAGGTGGTCGCGGGCGGCAGGATCTACTTCGCCTCGGGCCACGACGGCAAGAAGGCGCTGAACCTCGCCGAGAACCCGCGCATCGCGCTCACCGTGGACCTCTACGCCGAGGACTGGACGCACCTCGCGGGGGCGATGGTCCAGGGGCGCGCGGCGCTGATCCGGCGCGGGGCGAAGTTCAGGAAGATCCGCGCGCGGCTCTACCGGAAGTATCCCCAGTACCACAGCGAGGCCGCGCTCGACGCGTCGGACTCGGTCGTCGTCGAGGTGACCCCGGTGCGGGTGTTCAGCTGGGGCTTGAGATAGGGGACACCTCCCGGCGCATCTACCCCGCCGTGGAGGTCCGGTTCCGCCCCGAGTTCTTCGCGCGGTAGAGCGCCTCGTCCGCGGTGCGGATCACGTCGTCGGGGAGGGCGCCGTCGCCACGCGGCCCGGCGACGCCGATCGAGACCGTGACGGCGAGGCGCCGGCGTCCGCCGGACGGCCGCGGATGCTTCGGCTTCTTCGCGGGGCGGTTCCCCCCGCGCAGCGTGAACGTCGAGCGCTCGATCGCCTTCCGGAAGGCCTCGAGGTGCGGCAGCGCCTCCCCGACCGAGCCGCCCGGAAAGAGGACGGCGAACTCCTCGCCCCCGTAGCGGTGGGCCCGCCCGCCGCCGCCGATGTCCTCGAGCGCCGCGCCGAGCTTCCTGAGGAGCTGGTCGCCCACGTCGTGGCCGTGCTCGTCGTTGAAGCGCTTGAAGTGATCGATGTCCACCATGGCGATCGCGTAGTCGCCGCCGAGCCGCCCGAGCGCCTCGTCGAGCGCGCGGCGGCCGGGGAGGCCGGTGAGCTCGTCCAGGTAGGCCATCCGGTGCGAGGTCTCGATGAGCGAGACGACGAGGACCAGGCCGGCCGCGGCGAGGTAGAGGCTCGCGGCCGTGCCGCCGCCCCCCGCGGTGAAGGCGAGCAGCGTCGCCGCCACCGCCCACACGAAGCTCGACTGGATGATGGTCCGGCGCAGGACGAAGCACGCCGCCGTCGCCGCGAGGGCGAGGGCGAACGCGAGGAGCACGGGCCCGGAGAGCGGCGTCCACGCGCCGCGCTCGAGCGCCGCGGCGACGCCCGCGAGCTCGGGCCGGACCAGGAGCGCGACCGCCAGCGGCTCCGCGGCCAGCAGGCCGAGCGCCCACACGCCGATCCCGCGCTCGGCCAGCCACGCGATGCCGGCGAGGTCGAGCGGGACCAGGAGCGCCAGTGCGGTGAAGACGACCCGTGCCTGGCCGGCGGCGGGGCCGCCCGCCGGGGCGAGGAGGGCGAGCGTGCGCTCGGCGACGAAGAGGACGACGAGGGCCCCGACGAGCGCGCTCCGGCCGAAGCGCCAGCCGAGGAGCGCGCCCGCGGCGAACACGACCCAGGACGTGGCGGGCACCAGCGCGGCGGCCGACTCCCGGAACGGCGCGGAGCCGAGGGCCGCGGCCGCGCCCAGCAGCAGGAGACCGCCGGGCAGGAGGTGCGGGGCGAGCCGTCTCAGCTTACTGGAGCGGGTAGCGGAACGGCGCCCAGCCGGTGGTCTGGAGCGGCTTGGGCTCGTAGGTCGCCGCCGGCGGCTTCCTCGCCGCGGGCTTCTTCGCTCGGGCCTTGCTCTTCGGGGCTGACTTTCGCTTGGCCGTCTTCTTCATGCGGCGCACTTTACAACAGGGCGCGAAAGGTGGTCAATAAGCGCGATGCGCATCGCGCTCGTCCTGAGCCTCGCCCTCCTCTGCGCCGCGCCGCCCCTCGCGGCGCAGACGCTCGATCCCGCGAGCCAGGAGGCGCTCGCCGTGACGCTCAGGATGCTGCGCGATCCGGCGCTGCGCGGCCCGGCGATCTCGGGGAACGCGCAGGCCGCCGGCATCGACCGGCAGGTCCAGGGGATGGTGGGCGGCTCGCCGCAGCTCGCGCAGGAGTTCTACGAGCTCGCGGCGCAGATCTTTGGCGATCTCGCGCAGGGCACGGGCGGCGACGTGGCGAAGCTCAACGAGGCCCTCGAGCGCGCGCCGTCCGACCCGGCGGCGTTCGCCGCGCTCCTCTCGCCGCAGACGCTCGAGCGGCTGCGCGCGCTTGCGCTCAAGATCTCCGACCGCCCGCGCTGAGGCCGCGGTGGCCCTGTCCGCCCCCGCCATCTCGCCGGCCGGGGCCGCGGACGTCCCGGCCGTCATCGCGCTCATCGGCCGCGTCTTCGCCGAATACGGCTTCGTGTTCGATCCGCCTACGGAACTCCCCGACCTCCTCGCGTTCGAGCGCCACTATGCCCCGCCCCGCGGCGCGTTCTTCGTCGCGCGGGACGGCGGCGCGGTCGTCGGCTCGGTCGGCGTCGAGCGGCTCGACGGCATGGCCGCCGAGCTCCACCGGCTCTATCTCGACGCACACCTGCGCGGCCGGGGGACCGGCCGCGCCCTCGTCGAGGAAGTGCTCGCGTGGTGTCGAGGCCGAGGCGTCACGCGGCTCGTGCTCTGGTCCGACACGCGCTTCGAGGACTCGCACCGCCTGTACCGGCGGATGGACTTCCGCCAGACCGGCGAGCGGACGCCACCCGACGACCTCAACCAGTCACGCGAGTACTGTTTCGAGCGCCCGGTCTGACGTACACTCCGCCCCCAGGGAGGGCCCCAGGTGACGGCCGAGAGTCTCGAGCGGCGGCGCGACCGGGCGTTCCGGCGGCTGCCGGCGCTCCGGGTCGGGAGCGAGCGCGCGGCGCTCGCGTTCGTCGAGGACGTCGGCGTGTGCTCGACCTTCTACCGCTTCCCGGAGGGCGTGGCGTGCCTGTGGGAGGCGGTGGTCGGCCGCGAGAACCCGCGCTGGCCGCGCCGCTCGCACCACGACGCGGGCATCGGGCTCACGTGGGAGCTGAAGGACACGCTGCCCGCGAAGAAGCGGGTGTACTACGGCAAGCTCCTCCGGGCCCGGCCGGTGCTCGTCGCGCTCGACGTGTTCCCGGCCTTCTACGCCCTCGCGCGCGGGCGGCAGCGCGCCCGGGACTACCGGGAGGAGTACGCCGCGGGGCGCCTGTCGCACACGGCGCGGCGGCTGATGGACACGCTCACGCGCGAGCACCCGCAGTACACGCGCGGGCTCCGCGCGAACACGTTCATGCTCGAGCCGTCGAAGACCCGCGAGGTCGAGCGCGCGATGGCCGAGCTCCAGCAGGGGCTCTGGGTGGTGAAGACCGAGGAGCGGTACGAGCCGACCTTCTCGTACCGCTGGGACCTGCTCGAGGCCTGGCTCCCCGAGGCGACGGCGGAGGGCCGCCGGATGCGGCGAGAGGCGGCCGTCGAGCGCGTGATCGAGCGCTACGTCCGCGGCGCGGCCTACACGACCGAGCGGAGCCTCGCGCGGCTGTTCGGGCTCCGCCCCGAGGAGATCGCTCGCGCGGTGGGCCGGCTCGTCGAGGCGAAGGCGCTCAGGGCCGGCTGCGAGGTGGACGGCTGGCCCGGCCGCTTCATCGTCCACGCGTAGCGTGACGTCGAGGGAGGAATCAGCATGGCGACGACGGTGAGGCTCAGGGACGCGTCGGAATACCCGGAGGCCGCCCGCAAGCTCTTCGAGCTCTCGAAGGCGTGGTTCGGCCACGACTTCGCGCAGCCGCCGGCGATGAGCCGCGTGATGGCGTGGGACCCGGAGTTCGGCGGGCCCCACGGCCGCGCGATGAAGCGCGCGATGGCGCCCGGCGAGTGGACCCGCGCCGAGAAGGAGATGGTCGCGGCGGTCGTGAGCGGCGTCAACGCCTGCGTGTACTGAGTGCACGGCCACACTGCAGCCGGGAAGCTGCAGGGGATGACGGGCGACGCGGTCTGGTACGAGGCCGCGCTGCTGGTCGGGATCACGAACGCGCTCAACGTCGTCGCCGACTCCCCCCTCGCGTCGCTCGAGCCCCCCGAGACGAGCGCCGACGCCGAGGCGGTCTTCGCCGAGATCCGGGCCTTCTACAACCGCGCCGTGCCGGCGCCGTTCATGCGCCTCGCCGCCGACCCGGGCTACCTCGCCGAGGTGTGGGCGGCGACCCGCCGGGCCTTCGCCGACAACCGCCTCAAGCGCCGGTTCAAGGAGGCGCTCGCGTTCGCGGTCTCGGTCACGACGCGCTCGGCCTTCGGCACCGAGTTCCACCTGGGCGAGATGCGCCGCGCCGGCGTCGGCCCCGGCGGCGTCATGGAGATCCTCGGCGTCACCCAGATGTTCTCGAGCTACACGAAGATCGCCGACACGCTGCAGCTCGAGACCGACATGCACGACATCGCCCCCGTGGACTGGTCACCGGCCCCCGGCGGCGCCCCCAGGCACCCGCAGACGGTACGCTAGGAGGCTCGCATGACACGCGCGCTCACGGCTCTCGCCACCCTCGCCGCGCTGCTCGGCCTCGCCGGCGCGGCGTCGGCCGGTCATCTCATCCTGTCCGCCAACGACGGCAAGTACCCGAACATCGAGGGCGTCTACAAGGTCGCCGACCCCATGCCGGCCGACACGCTCACGATCCTCGACGCGCGGAGCTTCCCGCCCCGCGCGATCGCGGAGATCGAGACCAACACCAGCGTCATCGGCCCGCCGCTGGGCGTCGCGCTGACGCCCGACGAGAGGCTCGCGCTCGTGTCGTGCCCCGTGAAGGCCGACCCGAACGACAAGACCAAGCTCGTCTCGCACGACGAGCTCCAGGTCGTGGACCTCGAGGCCTCGCCGCCGAGGGTCATCGCCAGGCTCGCGATGCCGAGCCGGCCGTGCGGCCTCTCGGTGAACCGCGCCGGCACGCTCGCGGTCGTCGCCCATCCCGACGACGGCGGCGTGTCGCTGCTGACGATCAGCGGCAAGACCGTCGCGCTCGTGTCCACGGTGAAGGTCGGCGACGCCAAGTCGCTCGTGAGCCACGCGGCGGTGAGCCCCGACGGCAAGTGGGTGCTCGCCACCAAGCGCGGCGAGGGCAAGGTCGCGGTGCTGACCCTCGACGGGGCGAAGCTCGAGTACGCCAAGCAGGACATCACGGTGGGCTTCGGCCCGTACCCCCTCGACATCTCGCGGGACGGGCGGCTCGCCGCGGTCGGCAACCAGGGGCTCGGCGTGGACGTGGACACGGTGACGCTCATCGACATGACGGTGCGCCCGATCCGCGCGGTGGAGTACATCACGGTGGGCGTCGGGGCCGAGGGGCTCGCGTTCTCGCCCGACGGCAAGTGGTTGGCGGTCGCGCTCCAGAACGGGACGAACCGGCCGAAGACCCATCCGATGCGCGCCGAGCAGGGGCGGCTCCTGCTCTACTCGCTCGCCGGCACCAAGGCGACGAAGGTCGCCGAGGCGGCGACGGGCCGCAACACGCAGGGCGTCACCTTCACGCCCGACGGGAAGTATCTCTACGTGCAGAATTATGTCGAGCAGGAGCTCCAGGTCTTCCGCGTGACGGGGGCGGGGCTCGAGGACACGGGTACGCGGATCAAGGTCAAGGGCCACCCGGCCTCGATCCGCGTCGCGCCCTAGCGATCACACCCGAGAGGAGAGACGATGGCGAAGATCGAGAGGCTCGCGGCGAAGAGCGTCTGGGACCCGCCGACCTACAGCCAGGTGATCCGCGTGAGCGGCGCCCAGGCCGTCGTGTTCGTGGCGGGCCAGGTCTCCTACGACAAGAAGGGCGGCGTCGCCCACCCGGGCGACTTCAAGGCCCAGGCGCGGGAGGTGTTCCGCTCGGTCGTCGCGCAGGTCAAGGCCGCCGGCGGCAAGCCGGAGAACGTCGTCAAGCTCAACAGCTACGTGACCGACATCCGCTATCGCGCCGACTTCGGCGCGATCCGCGGTGAGGTATTCGGCGACACGCTCCCCGCCTCGACGCTCGTCCAGGTCGCGGCGCTGGCGCATCCGGACTACATGATCGAGGTCGAGGCGATCGCGGTGATCTAGCGAGACCGGGCGGGCGGATCAGGGATCGCTACAGTCCCGATAGCTCCCGCAATTGGGGCAGATGATCTTGCACTGGCGCTCTTCCATGCGGGCGCCGCAGCGCTCGCACACGTGGACCCATGCCTTGAATCCGGGGGACGCGCTCAGCGCGCGCTGCGGCCGCTGGTCCATGCCGCTGGTACACTACATCGCATGACCGAGGAATGGCAAGATCTGGAATTCCTCCGCCACGTCTTCGAGACGACGCGGGTGGTGCGGAAGCCGCTGACGGGGATCATCAGCGGCTACCACGTGCTGCCCTACATCCTCGTCGGCGAGGAGCGCGACCAGCCGAACCGCGCGGTGGAGGTGCGGGGGCGCATCAAGGTGTCGCCCCGGCTCGTCCTGGCGCCCGGGAGCGCCGGGCCCACCTACGGGGAGATCTTCGGCGAGACCGAGCTGATGGACCGGCGGCTCGTCGCCCGCATGTTCAGCTTCCGCTACGCGTCGCGCGTGGCGCTCGAGAGCGAGGACCTGAAGATCCGGCGCCAGGAGCGCGACCCGGAGGGCCACCTGGAGCGGGTGCTGGAGGAGCTGGCGCAGCGCGAGGTCATCAACACGGGCGTCATCGTCTCGCCGGACGTGCGTTTCTATCCCGTCTCGATCGACCGCTTCATCCGCGAGATCCTCGACCAGGAGTTCCGCGAGTAGCGACCGGAGGGGGGCCTCGACGGCCCCCTCCGAGGCAACGCTCCTAGACGACTTTCCGAGCGCGCAGGTCCGCGATCGTCGCCGGGTCGTAGCCGACCTCGCGCAGGACCTCCTCGGTGTGCTGGCCGAGCGTCGGCGCGGGCCGGCGCACGGCGCCGGGCGTCCGCGAGAGCTTGATCGGCACGCCGAGCACCCGCGTCGTGCCGGCGACCGGGTGCTCGACCTCGACGGCCATCTCGCGGTGCCGCACGTGCGGGTCCTCGAAGACCCGGTCGTAGGTGAGGATGGGGCCCGCCGGCACGCCGACCGCCTCGAACTTCTCGAGCCACACGGACGACGGCTTCTCGAGGAACCGGGGCTGGAGCAGCGCTTCGAGCTCCTTCCGGTGCTGCACGCGCAGCGCCGGCGTCGCGAAGCGCGGGTCGTCGAGGAGGGGCTCCGCGTCGAGGACCTTGCAGACGTCCCGCCAGAGCGACTGCGAGCCGCCACCGACGTTGATCCAGCCGTCCGCCGTGCGGAAGGCCTGGTACGGGGCGTTCGTGCGGTGGCCCGGGCCGAGCTTCGCGGGCGCCTGGCCCGTGGCGAAGACGTGCGCCGCCTCGTAGACCGACCACGCGATCGGCGTCTCGAGGAGCGAGGCGTCCACGCGCTGGCCCTCGCCCGTGCGGTCGCGGTGGGCGAGCGCCGCGAGGACGCCGATCAGCCCGAACATGCCGGTGCCGATGTCGCAGATCGGGATCGGCACGACGAGTGGCGGCCCATCCTCGTCGCCGTTGATGGACATGAGGCCCGACATCCCCTGCGCGATCCGGTCGAAGCCCCCGCGCGGCGCGTACGGTCCCGTCTGGCCGAAGCCCGAGATCGAGCAGTAGACGACGCGCGGGTTCGCCGCGCGCACCGCCTCGTAGCCGAGGCCGAGGCGCGCCGCCGTGCCCGGCCGCCAGTTCTCGAGCACGACGTCGGCGCGCGCGGCGAGCCGCTGCACGATCGCCCGGCCCTCGGGCGTCTTGAGGTCCACGGTGATCGAGCGCTTGTTGCGGTTGGTGGTCATGAACGGCACCGATTCGCCGCCGACGTGGGGCGCGCCGGCGCGGGCGTTGTCGCCGCCCCGCGGGTGCTCCACCTTGATCACGTCGGCGCCGAGGTCGCCGAGCAGCATCGCGCAGTAGGGGCCCGAGAGCTGGTTCGAGAGGTCGAGGACGCGGAGGCCGTCGAGCGCGCCTGTCATCAGGAACCGAGTGTACCGAGGCCCGCCTTGACACGTCAAAGCCACGGATGCTATCGGTGGTGGGCTCCATCTCTCGTGGAGGAGGCTCTCGAATGACCGCGAAGACCCTCGGCGTGCTCAGCGCCGCGATCGCCGTGCTCGTCGGTGGGATTTCCGGAGAGGCGCAGGGCCCGATCCGCATCGGCGCCTCGCTCTCGCTCACCGGGACCTACGCGAAGCTCGGCAAGAACCAGCACGAAGGCTACAAGCTCTGCGAGAAGGACCTGAACGCGAAGGGCGGCCTGCTCGGGCGCAAGGTCGAGTTCGTCGTGTACGACGACCAGTCGACCCCGGCGACCGCCGTCCGGCTCTACGAGAAGCTCATCACCGAAGACAAGGTGGACGGCGTCATGGGGCCGTACTCGTCGCCGGTGACGGAGGCGTCCGCCAACGTGACCGAGAAGTACAAGAAGGTCATGGTGGCGCCGCTCGCCGCCACGACGTCCATTTTCAAGCGGCCGCCGGACAAGAAGCGCTACTACATCTTCATGGTGATCTCGCCCGCCGAGGTCTACCTGGAAGGGCTGATCGACATCGCGGCCAAGCGGGGCCTCAAGACCGTGGCCATCGTGAACGAGGACACGCTCTTCTCGAAGGCGGCGGCCGCGGGCGCCGTCGAGATCGCCAAGAAGAAGGGGATGCAGGTCGTCTTCCAGGAGGCCTACCCCAAGGGCACCACCGACTTCTCCGCGCTCCTCACCAAGATCAAGTCGCTCAACCCCGACGTGCTCGCCGCCGCCACCTACTTCGACGACGCGGTGGCCCTCACGCGCCAGATGCGCGAGCTGGACGTGAACCCGAAGGCGTACGGCGTGACGGTGGGCGGCGACCTGCCGGAGTTCTACGACACGCTCAAGACCAACGCCGAGTTCATCTACGGCGCCACGCAGTGGGAGCCCGCCCTGCCCTACCCCGGCAACAAGGACTTCTTCGAGGCGTACAAGAAGGAGTTCGGCCACGAGCCGTCGTACCACTCGACCGCGGGGTATGGCGGCTGCCTCATCTACGCCGAGGCCGTCAAGCGCGCGGGCACGCTCGACGCCGACCGCGTGCGCGAGCAGCTCCTCAAGCTCGAGGTGCGGACGGTCTTCGGCGACTACAAGGTGGACGCAGACGGCTTCCAGCTGGCGCACAAGATGGTGACCTTCCAGTGGCACGAGGGCAAGAAGGCCGTCGTCTGGCCGGACGAGCTGGCGCAGCTGAAGCCGCGGTTCCCGACACCGCCCTGGAACCAGCGCTGAGCCTCATCTACTAGCGCCGCTCTGTGAACGTCTTCGTCACCCCCTCGATGCTGGGGCAGGTGGTCATCTCCGGCATCCTGTCGGGCGCGCTCTACGCCATGGTGGCGCTCGGCCTGGCGCTGATCTTCGGCGTCATGCGCATCATCAACATCGCCCACGGGCCGCTACTGATGCTCGGGGCGTACGCCACCTACTTCCTCTACAGCGCGCTCGGCATCAACCCGTTCCTGACGGTGCCGGTCAGCATGCTGGCGCTCTTCGTGGTCGGCGCGCTGCTCGAGCGGACGCTCGTCTTCCGGGTGGTGGACGCGCCGGAGCTGTCGTCGCTGCTGCTCACCTTCGGTATCTCGATCGCGCTGGTCAACCTGGCGCAGCTGGCCTTCACCTCCGACCTGCGCTCGGTCGAGTACCTGACGGGCGCGTGGCTGGTGGGACCGTTCGCGCTCTCAAAGGCGCGGCTCGTTGCCTTCGTCTTTGCCGGCGCGCTGACGGGGCTGGCGTTCTCGTTCCTGCAATGGACCCGGCTCGGCAAGGCGATTCGCGCCACCTCGCAGAGTCGCGAGGTGGCGATGGTCTGCGGGATCAACGTCCAGCGCATCCATCTCTTCACCTTCGGCCTGGCCGCCGCCCTGGCGGCCGCCGGCGGCGCCCTGATCGCGGTGATCGTCGCCATCCAGCCCGAGATGGGCCAGATCTGGACCTTCAAATCCTTCCTCGTCATCGTCCTCGGCGGGGCCGGCAACTACCCCGGCGCGCTGCTCGGCGGGATCCTGCTCGGGCTGATCGAGCAGGTGGCGTCCCTGTTCCTCACGACGCAGCTCTCGGAGGTCGTGGCCTACGTGCTCCTGGTGCTCGTCCTGCTCGTCCGGCCGGCCGGGCTCCTCGGAGGCCGGCAGACGTGAGGCACCGGAGCGCGGCCCTCGTGGCGCTGGCCGCCGTCGTGGCCGCGCTCGTCGTGTACCCCGAGTTCGCGAGCGGCTACGGCGTGCGGGCGACGCTGCAGGTCTTCATGTGGATCGTGCTGGCCGGCTCCTGGAACCTGATCTCGGGCCTCACCGGCTACGTGTCGTTCGGCCACGTCGCGTTCTTCGGCGCGGGCGCCTACACCGGGGCGATCCTCGTCGCCAAGGCCGGGTGGTCGTGGGGCGCGGCCGCGCTCGCGGGCGGGCTCGCCGCGTGCGTCCTGGCGCTCGTGATCGGCTACCCGTGCCTCCGGCTCAAGGGGCCCTACTTTGCGATCGCGATGCTCGGCCTCAACGAGGTCCTGCGCGCGCTCGTGTCGTACTTCGAGGGGCTGACGGGCGGCGGTAACGGGCTCTCGCTGCCGACGCTCGACGCGACCGTGCCGATCTATTACGTCATGGGGGCGAGCGCGGCGCTCGTGACGCTGGCGACGTACGTGATCATCACGTCGCGGTTCGGGCTGCGCCTGATGACGATCCGGGAGGACGAGGTGGCCGCCGAGGCGATGGGGATCGACACCGCGCGGCACAAGCTGTACGCCTTCCTCCTCTCGGCGGCGGGGCCGGGCGTCGCCGGCGCCCTCACCGCGCGCGACCAGGGCTACATCGAGCCGATCAGCGTCTTTCCGCTGGCGACGACGATCACGATGATCGTGATGGTGCTCTTCGGCGGCAAGGGCACCGTGTGGGGGCCGGTGCTGGGCGCCGTCGTGCTCTTCGTCGCCCAGGAAGTCGTCTGGGCGCGCTACCCGTACGTCTACCCGCTCCTCTTCGGCGCGATCATCATCGTGGTCGTGCTGCTGATGCCACGCGGCGTGCTCGGACTGCTCCAGATCCGATACCGGCTGCCCAGGACCATCTGATGCCGCTGGCACTCGAGCTCGACGGTCTCAGCAAGCGCTTCGGCGGCGTCCTGGCGGTGGACGGCGTCTCCCTCGCGCTCGAGGCGGGGCGGATCTACGGCCTCATCGGGCCGAACGGCTCGGGCAAGACCACCCTCTTCAACTGCATCACGGGCATCGAGCGGCTCGACGCGGGCCGCGTCGCTTTCAACGGCGAGCGCATCGACGGGCTCAAGCCCTGGCAGATCGCGCAGCGCGGGATCGGCCGCACCTTCCAGGTGATCCGCGTGTTCCCCGAGCTGTCCGCGCTCGAGAACCTCCTGGTCGTCACCCGCGGCAGTCTCGCGGCGGCGCGCGAGCGCGCGGTCGAGCTGCTCGCGTTCGTAAAGCTCGCGGGCCTCCGCGACGAGTACGCGGGCAACCTCTCCTACGGCCAGCAGAAGCTCGTGGAGTTCGTCCGGGTCCTGATGCGCGACCCCTCGCTCATCCTCCTCGACGAGCCGGCCGGCGGCGTGAACCCCACGCTCCTGAACGACCTCCTCGACGCGGTCCGCCGCCTCCGCGACGCGGGGAAGACGGTCCTCCTCGTCGAGCACGACATGAAGGTCGTCATGGGCCTCTGCGAGACGGTGTTCGTCCTCGACCACGGCGAGAAGATCGCCGCGGGGCCCCCGGGCGTCATCCAGACCGACGAGCGCGTCATTGAAGCCTACTTCGGTCGCTGAGCTCCGGGTCCGGGCGTGAGCGCGCCGCTCCTGACCGCGTACGGGATCACGGCCGGCTACGGCAAGCTCGACATCCTGCACGACGTCTCGCTCGGGGTGAACGCGGGTGAGCTCGTGAGCGTGATCGGGCCGAACGGCGCGGGGAAGTCTACCGCGTTCAAGACGATCGTCGGCTTCCTGCGGCCGAAGAGCGGGCGCGTCGTCTTCAACGGCGAGGAGATCACCGGCATCCGGCCCGACCTCGTGCTCCGGCGCGGGCTCGCCTACGTCCCGCAGGGCCGGCTCGTCTTCCCGCAGATGACGGTGCTCGAGAATCTCGAGATGGGCGCCTACATCGTGGCGGACCGCGCAAAGGTCGCGGCCGCCCTCGAGGCCGTCTACGCGCTCTTCCCCGTGCTCTTCGAGCGCCGGCGCCAGAAGGCCGGGACGATGTCGGGCGGCGAGCAGCAGATGGTCGCGATCGGCCGGGCGCTGATGACGTCGCCGCGGCTCGTCCTCCTCGACGAGCCCTCGCTCGGGCTGGCGCCGAAGTTCGTCACGCTGATCTTCGACAAGCTCGTCGAGATGAAGCGCGCCGGCTACACGCTGATGCTGGTCGAGCAGAACGCGGCGCGCGCGCTCGCGATCGCCGACCGCGCCTACGCGCTCGAGCTCGGGCGGAACCGCTTCGAGGGGGCGGGGACCGCGCTCCTGGCCGACCCCGAGGTCAAACGCCTCTACCTCGGCGGCTAGGCTTCGGCTACGCTGTGTCCATGGTGACCCCCGCGCGGCCCGCCGTGGCGCTCGCGCTCCTCGCCGTCGCGTGGCCCGTCGCGATCGCCGCGCAGACGGGCAAGCAGGTCAAGGTGACCCTCGACGTCCGCCGGTCGGGCACGCAGAGCCGCGACGCGGTCCAGGGCGGCGGGCGCGTGATCATCACGGAACGCGGCGCGCGCCCGTCTGGCAAGGTCGGCGTCGAGTCGGGCGAGCGGCGCGTGACGCAGACGACCGGGATCTTCACGATCGTCCAGGACGGCGGCGAGTCCACGCTGCTCGTCGCAAGCTCGGTGCCGTATCCTCAGGTGGCCTTCTACCGCGACTGGCTGACGGGCGCGGGCCTCATCGCGAGCTCGGTCGAGTGGCGGGACGTCGGGACGTCGCTGAAGGTGCGCGCGACGGTCCTGCCAGGGAATCAAGTGCGGGTGCGCGTGATGCCCTCGATCAGCTGGTTCTCGGCCGAGAGCGCCGGCGTCATCGAGGTCACCCAGGCGGCGACCGAGCTCGTCGTGACGAACGGCCGACCGGTCGTGATCGGCGGCGCCACGACGTCGGTGCACGAGCTGACCCGCCAGATCCTCGGCTTCGGCCAGCGCCAGAGCGGCGGCGAGACCCTCCTGACGCTCACCGCGACCGTTCTCGACTAGAGGCCGAGCGCCTCGCGGTAGAGCGCCTCGGTGTAGCCGCGCACGAGCACGTCGCCCAGCACGAGGACCGGCACGCGGAGGAAGCCGTCCTCGTGCACGAGGTGGCGCGCGATGACGTCGTCGCTCAAGGGCCCGTCGACGCGTAGGACCCCGTCGCCCGACTTCACGAGGAGCGTCCGCGCGCCATTTGCGAGCGCCAGCGTGGCCGCCCGGTCCACCGGTGAAGCGTCCACCAGGCGGCTCTCGAAGGCGACGCCCCGGCGCGAGAGAGCCTCTCTCGCGTTGGTGCAGGTGGGTCAGCCGCTCTTGTTGTAGAGGATGGTCATCGCGCCCGCCCCTCTCGCTCCTTGACTCGGCTCATTCTACCCGGATAGGCTCGCGCCACGATGCGCCGATCCCTTCTGCTCGCGCTGACGGCCCTCCTGTGCGGCGCGCCCGCCCTCGCCCAGGAGCCGGGCAGCCCGCAGCCCCAAACGTTCCGGATCGAATGGGCGCGACTGCCGCCCACGATGCGGCCGGGCGTGGAGGGTTACGTCTACAACGACTCGCGCTGGCGCGTCACCAACGTCCGGCTGCGCGTGCAGGTGAAGGACGGCTCCGGACGCGTCGTCCGCGAGAGCGTCGCGGCGGTCTGGGGCAACGTGGTGCCCCACGGGCGCGCGTTCTTCAAGCTGCCGCCGCTCGCCGACCACGAGAGCTACGAGCTGGCGGTGACGTCGTTCGATCTGATCTCGCAGGAAGGACCGTGAGATGAAGTTCGGATTGCGGTACGCGAGTCTCGGCCGCTACGCGAGCGGCCCCGCGGCGGTCGAGCTGGCCCAGGCCGCCGAGGCGGCCGGGTTCGATTCGATCTGGACGGTCGAGCACGTCGTCGTGCCGCACGGGTACCAGTCCCGGTATCCGTACTCGCCCACCGGCCGCATGGGATCGGGGCTGGAGGACTTCCCGATCCCGGATCCGCTGATCTGGCTGGCGTACATCGCCTCCGCCACGCGGACGATCAAGCTGGGGACCGCGATCCTGATCCTGCCGCAGCGCAATCCCGTCGTCACCGCCAAGGCGGCGGCCACGCTCGATCACCTGGCGGGCGGGCGCCGCGTGCTCCTGGGAATCGGCGTGGGCTGGCTCGCTGAAGAGTTCGCGAGCCTGGGCGTCCCGTTCGAGGACCGGGGACCGCGCACCGACGAGTACGTCGCCGCCATGCGCGTCCTCTGGAGCCAGGAACGCGCGAGCTTCAAGGGGCGCTTCGTCTCGTTCAGCGAGGTGTTCTGCCGGCCACTCCCCGCCGATCGCCGGATCCCTATCATCGTCGGCGGTGACACGAGGGCCGCCGCACGGAGAGCCGGGCGCCTCGGCGATGGCTATTTCCCCGCGCGCGGCGCGCCGGCCGAGCTCTTGGCCGAGATGCGGCGCGCGGCCGTCGAGGCGGGCCGGAATCCGGCGGACATCGAGATCACCGTGTCCGCGCCGCCGGAGCCGGCGGAGATCGAGGGCCTGGCGAAGCTCGGAGTGACGCGCGTGGCCGTGCCCGTGAGCTCGGCCGCCGGGCTGCCCGCGCAGGTCACGACGCCCGACGACGTGTTGCGCTACGGGAAGAACGTGATCGCGCGATTGCGCGACTGACTCGCGCCTGGCCTCGGAAGGACGTGTCGAGAAGTTTGGTGGAGCTGAGGGGATTCGAACCCCTGACCCCAAGACTGCCAGGCGGTTCAGGCCGCGCCTTCCCCGCTTCGATACGGAGTGACATGTAGTGAGCGTATACGATCACACGTCAATGGTGACACCGAGTTCCCGATCACCGAGCCGCCCACCTGAACAGCTACCGAGTTACTGTGAAGCATACCGAGCGACACCCTGGATAGGCACTATTTGGGCACCGGTTCTCCTTACTGGAACACGGGTTCGGCCGACTTGGTCGCCTAGGCTTGGCGTGTGATCTTCAGCGTGAGCTGCAACTGGCGCTCGTTCCTGCGAGTCGTCATGCTCGTGACCCTGGCGCTCTGGCCTGCTCGCGGCGCCGGTCAGAGCGCTTCCTGGGACACGCACATGCGAGCAGGCGCGGAGGCGTCGAAGCCTGGCAACTACGGAGGGGCGGAGAAATCCTGGCGAGCCGCGCCAGACGCGCCCCGACCGGGGTCGTCCTCTCCGCTTCCGACGGATGAACTCGCCGGAACTGTTTGTCGACCTGCTGACGTACGCGCGCGACGCGCTCCGAGATCGCGCGCTTTGTGGGTCGCATCTTGTGGCTGTCGGGCTCGGACCTGATTCTCGCACCGCCGAACGGCCCCAGTGTCAGGATCGATCTCTCGCGGCCCCGCAAGAGACTACCGCGGCCTGACAGGCTTGAGCCCGTCGTCCACGAACTCACTCTCACTGCCTGGATGGTGTCGTCTGCGGGACGACCTTTTGCCAGCCTCCAGGACATTCCTTGACGTAGGGCCAGTAGGCCTTGAAGTCGGCACAGTAGTACCAGTAGG
>DATFVL010000168.1 GCA_035260325.1 Candidatus Methylomirabilota bacterium
GGTCGATGTTCACCCGCAGCCACCGCCGCACGCGGCCGACCGGCGGCGTGAACCGGCCGCGCGGGACGCGCGCGGCGCCGACCTCGACCACCACGCCGCGGAGCGCCGGCGCGAGCCGTGCCAGCTCCGCGTCGATGAGGACGCGACGGTAGCTGAGCCCGAGCGGGAGCGGCATCAGCCGGCTCGGGCCAGGCGCTTCAAGAGCTCGATCTCCTCGGCGACGAGGCGCGCGAGGTCGTAGCACTCGAGGACCCGCGCGCGCGCCCGCTCGCCGAGCGTCCGCGCGAGACCCGGGTCGGCGAGCACCCGCGTCAGGCTCTCCGCGAGCGCGGCCCGGTCGCCGAGCTCGAACAGGAGCCCGGTCACGCTGTGCTCGAGGACGGCGCGGTTGCCGCCGACGTTCGAGGCGACGCACGGGACGCCTGCGCTCATCGCCTCGAGCAGGGCCTTCGGGTGTCCTTCGGTGAACGAGGGCAGCACGAACGCGTCGGCGTCGGCGAGATGGGCGGGGACCCGCCGATGCTCGACGACCGGGATGAACTCGGCGGCGACGTTCAGGCGCCGCGCGTGTGCCTCGAGCGGCGACCGGGACGGGCCGTCGCCGATGAACGTCAGCGTCAGGTCGAAGCGCTCCGCGAGCGCGGCGGCCGCATCCACCAGCGCGCCGAGGTTCTTCTCCTCCGACAGGCGCCCGACGTAGAGGACGTTCCGTCTCCGGCGCGGGCCGCGCGCCGCCGGCGCGAAGAGCGCGGTGTCCACACCGTTCGGGATCAGGTGCACCTTGGCCCCGCCGATGCGGGCGCCGACGTGGGCGGCGAGTTCGCGCGTCGTCACGATCACGGCGTCCGCCGCGCGGAGCCCGAGGGTCTCGACGACCCGCCGGAGGGCGCGCGTGGCGCGTGACCGCGCGAGGCGCCCGTACCAGAAACCATAGGTGGTCACGAACGGCGTGCCGAAGCGGCGCTTCGCGATCACCGCGGGAAGCGCGCCAGTGACCTGGAAGACGCGCAGGATCGAGCACCTCCGGAGCTCGCGGGAGTAGCGGACGGGCATCACGAACCCGTACGCCCACGGGTGCCAGCCACCGCCGGGGAGGAGGCGGACGCGTGCGCCGAGCTCCCGGTCCGTCTCGTAGGCCTCGAGCGATTCCGCGAGGTAACTGAAATACAGGACCTCCTCGAAGGCGCGCGCGTAGGGCCGGAGGTAGGCGTCGATCAGCCGCGTGTGCTGACCGGTCTTCGCGAGCTCGCCGAGGCCGCCGCGGATCGCGGGGAGGAGTCCCAGGACCATCAGCGGCGCGCGCGCGCGTAGAGCGCGAGGAGCCGGTCGACGCTGTCGTCGGCGCCGAAGCGTTCGGTGACGTGCCGCCGAGCGCCGGCGCCGAGCGCCGCGCGCAGCGCCTCGTCCCGTAGCAGCGACGCGATCGCGCGCGCGAGCTCCACGGGGGCGCGCCGCTCGACGAGGAGCCCGGTCTTACCGTCGATCACGAGCTCGGGGCTTCCGCCGACGCGCGTGGCCACGACGGGCCGCCCCGCGGCCATCGCCTCGAGGATGACACGGCTCAGCGCATCGGGGATGACCGACGGCACGACGACCACCTCCGCCAGGGGGTAGAGCGCCAGGACCTCACGGTTCGCCAGTGGGCCGAGCTGGCGCACGTGCGCATCGCCGGCGTCGAGCGTCCCCTCCCCGACGAACAGGAACAGCGCGTCCGGAAACTCACGGACGACGGCGCGCGCGGCCGCGATGAGATCGGCCGTGCCCTTCCCGGGCGAGAACTTGCCGACGTACAGCACGATCCGGCGCCCCCGCAGCGCGAGCCGCTCGCGCAGCGCCTCCACCTCGTGCGCCGGAGCCGGCGGCGCGGCGGGCGGGACGTTGGGGATCGCGTGCACGCTACGCACGCCCTCGAGCAGCCCCGAGCGCCGGTAGATGTCCAGGATCCCCTCGCTGACGCCGACGACGCCGGTGACGTGTCGGAGGAAGCGCTGCTTGAGCCCGGCATCGAGCCAGAAGTAGAGGAACGCGAGCTTCGAGCGAAGCTTCCGGCGCGGGTTCTTCACGTAGAGGGCGAAGTACTCCTCCGAACACTCCCGCCAGAGCTTGCGGACTCCGCAGTCGGGCGGCCGCCGGTCGTGATAGTGGAGGCAGAGCGGCGCCGCGTCGATGATGGAGCCGTCGCGGATCGTGAGGAAGACCGGGAGGCCGAGCAGCCGCCCCGCGAGCGTCGCCGGGATGAGCGAGTGCTTGTTCTGCGCGTGGATGACGTCGGCGCGCTCGCGCCGGGCGACGCGGGCGACTGCGAGCCCCGCCCACGCGTAGAAGAGCGGGTTCGCCAGCCACTTCGCGGAGGCGAGCGTCCGTCCCGGCGCGAGCCGTACGGGGAACGCGAACCGCACGATCGTCACGCCCTCGCGCTCCTCGCGCGGCGCCGCACCGTAGTTCGGCGTCACGACCGCGACGCGGTGGCCGCGGCGGGCCAGCGCGCGGGCGAGGGCCTCCAGGCTCCACTCGGCGCCGCCGGGCGCGAACGGCGGGAAGTACTCGTTGACGAAGCAGACGTTCACGGCACGACCCTCGCCACCACACGAAACCCGGTGCTCTCGGCCGGGCGCCTCAGGGCGGCGGCGCGCTTCCAGCGACTGAGCCGCGCGTAGAGCCCCAGCGAGAGCCCGCCGACCGCGTCGATCATCCCCGCCCAGGGCGTGTCGTAGACGACAGGCATGACGGGCCCGGCCGGCTCGAAGCCCCCCGCGGCGAGCTCGGCGAGGAACTCCTCGCGCGTGTACTCGATCTTGTGGTCCGGATCGGAGAACGCGAAGAGACCGGCCTCGCGCAGCCGCCGCCGCCAGGAGGTGTCGCGGTTCGGACCCGAGACGAGCAGCCGCCCGGGCGGCCTCAGCACGCGCCGGATCTCGGTGAGCACGTGCACGCGCGGATGCAGATGCTCGATCACGTCGAGGAACAGGACCACGTCGAAGCTCGCGTCGGGAAACGGGAAGGATCGCGTCAGGTCCCACGCGAGCAACCGGACGTTGCGCAGGCCCAGCGCCCGAGTGGTCGCCGCGGCGACACGCAGCTGGCCGACGTCGTAGTCGACGCCGACGACGCTCCGGACACGGCGAGCCGCCCTGACGGTGTGGGCGCCGTTCGCGCACCCGACGTCGAGGAGGACATCGGACGGGACGAGGTGCTCGACGTACCAGTCGTGCCACGGCGCTTCGACCAGGTGCTTGGGATGGATGAAGTGGCGGCTCTTGCCCGTGTACTTGACGAGCCGCACGCCCACCCCCTTGCC
>DATFVL010000169.1 GCA_035260325.1 Candidatus Methylomirabilota bacterium
GAGCCAGTCGCGTGAGAAGGAGTTTGGAGCCCCGACGCGAAGGTGATCACCCTCGACCGCCAGGAGCCGACACGGGCGCATCCAGGTGTCGAGGACCGTATCGGGGAGCTTACGCGAGAGGGACTCGAGAAGACGGGCCCAAAGGGTATCCAACACAGGCGAAGACCTCACTTACACACAGAGTTATCCACAGATGTGGATAGCTCAGGACGTTGTTCGGCCGGGGCATCGGCACCCGGGCGAGCGCGCATCGGGGCAAAACTCCTCTCGCGCCGATCAATCGCTCAGTGGATGGCGGACTCTAGCACGCGCGCGCGCGGCGTCGCAAGCGGCTTCGCGTGTTGACTCGCCATGAAGCGCTGTCTACACTGTTGCGATTCGACGTTCGCGAGGAGGATCGGCGCGTGAAGCGCACGTTTCAGCCGAATGTACGCCGTCGGAAGAAGACACACGGGTTCCGCGAGCGCATGAAGACGAAGGGCGGGCGGAAAGTGCTGAAGCGGCGGCGCGCCAAGGGGCGGAAACGGCTGACCGTCTGACCGGTCCCTTTCCTCGACGTCAGCGGTTGACGACCGGCGCCGATTTTCAGGCGCTCTTCCAGCGGGGCAAGCGCATTGACCGACCAGCCATGATCGTTCTCTGGCGCGAGAGCGGCGCGCCGCGCCGCGCGGGCTTCGCGGTGAGCCGGCAGGTACGGACGGCGGTCCAGAAGAACCGCGCGCGCCGGCGCTTGCGCGAGGCGTACCGTGCGACGCGGGACGCGGCGCCGGCCACCGTCGCGCTCGTGATCATCGCCAAGCCCGGCGCGCTCCGTGAGCCGTTCGCGGCGCTGGCCGGCGAGCTGCGCGGCGCGCTCGCCTCCATACCCGGAACGCGGGCATGACGCGCGCGATCGTTCTCGTCATCGCCGCGTACCAGCGGCTCCTGTCCCCCCTGCTCCCGCGCGCATGCCGCTTCGCGCCGACGTGCTCGGAGTACGCGAGGCTGGCGATCGCGGAGCACGGGGCCGGGCGCGGCGCCTGGCTCGCGCTCCGACGCGTGGTGCGCTGCCACCCTTTCCATCCCGGAGGGTACGACCCGCCGCCCGCCGGGCGACGAACCTGACGATGGAGAAGCGCGCGATCCTCGCCGCCGTGCTGATGGCGGCGCTCCTCCTGATCTACCAGGCGTTCTTATTCCCCTCCGGCCAGGAGTCCCCGCCGAAGCCGCCGGCGAGTCCGTTGGCGCCGGCGCCGAGCACCCCCCTGCCCGCCCCGGCGCCGCCGGCGCCCCCACCGCCGAAGCCCGCGGCCGCGCCCCGCGCCCCGTCCGCGCCGCGCCCGCCCCAGAAGCTCGTCACCGTGGACGGGCCGCTCTATCGTGCCGTCGTGAGCAGCGAGGGCGGCAAGCTCCAGGAGCTCGTCCTGAGGTACCGGGGCGAGAAGCCGATGGTGATCCTCGGAGACCTCGGGCCCGCGGGCCTCCTCCTCGCGGGCGATCCGCGACAGCCGGGCGAGCCCGTCCCGATGACCGTCAGCGCCGAGCGGATCACCGTGAGTCCCGCGCGGCGGAGCGAGCGCCTGGTGCTCACCGGCGAGACGGGCGGTCTTCGGATCCGCGAGACGCGCGTCTTCCGCGCCGACGACTACGTGATGGACGTCGAGCTGCGCGTGGAGAATGCGGGCGCGTCGCCGCGCACGATCGCGGTGGCCCTCCCCTGGCAGACGCGCCAGGCATGGCACGCCACGCCCGAGAAGTTCCAGGGCCAGCACCCCAGCGAGATCGTCTGGGCGGCGGGCGGTCACGTCGAGCGATTCGAGGATCTCACCGCCGCCATCGAGTACGTCGGCGACGGCGACTGGATCGCCATCGGGAGCGTCTGGTATCTCGCCGCGTTCATCCCGAAGACGTCGGGCTTCAAGCTCGTCGCGACGACCGAGGGCAAGCTCGTCGAGGCGAAGAACGGCGGCATGGCGCCGGCCGGCCGCGCCGGTATCGCCGTGCGCGCGACGCCCACGATCGTCCCAGGCCAGGCGTGGGAGGGCCGCGTTCTCCTGTACGCCGGGCCGAAGGAGTACGGGCGGCTCAGGGCCCTCGGCCTCGAGGAGACGATCAACTTCGGCGGCTTTCCGCTGCCGCGGAAGTGGGGCGGCCTGCCGATGGAGTGGCTCGGCGTACCGATCCTCCTGCTGCTGAACTGGGTCCACCAGTACGTCGGCAACTACGGCGTCGCGATCATCCTGCTGACGGTCGTCTCGAAGGTGCTCTTCTACCCCCTCACCGTGAAGAGCATGAAGTCCATGAAGGCGATGCAGGCCATCCAGCCGCAGGTCAACGCGCTACGCAACAAGTACAAGAGCGACCCCCAGCGGCTTCAGCGCGAGACGCTCGGGCTCTACAAGAAGAACAAGGTGAACCCGATGGGCGGGTGTCTGCCGATGATCGCGCAGATCCCGATCTTCTACGCGCTCTACCTCGCGCTGTCGGTCTCGGTGGATCTCCAGAACGCGACGTTTCTCTGCTTCGGCCGGCTGTTCGGCGTGGACGTGTGGATCTGCGACCTGGCCGCCCACGACCCGACGTACGTCCTGCCGGTCCTCATGGGCATCACGATGTTCGTCCAGCAGAAGATGACGCCCACGACCGGCGACCCTCGGCAGCAGAAGATGATGCTGTTCATCATGCCGGTGTTCTTCACGATGATGTTCATGAACCTCGCGTCGGGCCTCGTCCTGTACTGGAGCGTCTCGAACGTCTTGCAGATTCTTCAGCAGTGGTACATGAACCGCTCTGCCCGCGAGGCCCGTGACGCCAAGGAAGCCTGAAGCGCCTCGCGACGTTCTCTCGCGCGGCGCCGCCGCGATCCTGGGGCGCTCGCTCACCGGCACCGAGACCGATCTGTTTGGCAAGTATCTGGATTTACTGGTTAAATGGCAGAAATCGCAGCGGCTCGTGGGTTCGTCCGAGCCCGGCTGGATCGTCGAGAACCTGCTGCTGGATAGTTTGCTGTTCCTCCTGGTGCTCCCAGAATCGGTGAGCTCGGTTCTCGACCTCGGATCCGGCGCCGGCGTCCCGGGGATCGCGATCAAGATCGTGAGACCCGACGTGGGGCTCGTTCTCGTCGAGTCGCGACGGCGTCGCGCCTCGTTCCTCTCAGCCGTGATTCGCGACCTGGGCCTCGTCGACGCGCGCGTGCTCGCCGGGCGCGCCGAGGACCTCGTCGGCGAGTCGGCGAGCCCCGTGGACGCCGTCGTCATGCGATGCGCCGGCGACCTGCAGACCCTCGTTCCCGTGGCGGCCCGGCTCGTGTCGAAGGCCGGGATCGTGGTCGCGTCGGGCCCGCCGGACGCCCGGCCCACGGTCCTCGGTGAGTGGGTGACGGTGCAGGACAGGGCGCGTGGAAGGCCCCGCCGATTCCTCGTGTACCGCCAAACTTGACCCGGAGAGGCCACTGGACGCAAAATGTTGGTCGTGGAACATGCCGAATTCACCGTCATATGTGTAGGTGTGTTGGTCGTGGAACACCACGAGGGTCGGTTCGATAGCCAGATCGCTCGCGGTCGTTAATCAGAAGGGCGGTGTCGGAAAAACGACCACCGCGGTCAATCTCGCCGCTGGCCTCGCTTTGGCAGAGCGAGCCACACTGCTGGTCGATCTCGATCCGCAGGGCAACGCGACTACCGGCCTCGGCGTGCAGAAGTCCGGACTACACCCGACCGTCTACCACGTGCTCCTCGGGAGCGACCCCGCCGAGAAGGCAGTCCGGGACACCGCGCTGACCCAGCTCAAGCTGCTCCCGTCGGACATCGATCTGGTTGGCGCCGAGATCGAGCTCGTCGCGCTCGAGCGGCGCGAGCACCGACTGCGTGCCGCGCTCGTGCCCCTGGCGCAATCGTACGACTACATCATCATCGACTGCCCGCCGTCGCTCGGGCTCCTCACGCTCAACGCCCTCGTGGCCGCCGATCGCGTCCTCGTCCCCCTCCAGTGCGAGTTCTACGCGCTCGAGGGGCTGACCCACCTCCTCAAGACCGTCAAACTTGTCCAGGAGCGGCTGAACCCGGGCCTCGCCGTCGATGGAATCGTGCTCACGATGTTCGATGGTCGAACGAGCCTCGCGCTCCAGATCCGTGACGAGGTCCACCAGTATTTCCCAGGCGAGGTCTTCGACACGGTGATTCCGCGGAACGTGCGCCTCACGGAGGCACCGAGCTTCGGCAAGCCGATCATGCTCCACGACCTGCGCTCGAACGGTTCTATCGCCTATCTCGACCTGACTCGGGAGGTGCTCAGGCATGAATAAGCGCGGACTCGGCCGCGGCCTCGGTGCCCTGCTCTCATCGACTCCGACCGTGGACGACGTGCTCCTCGACGTGCCGATAGAGCAGATCGAGGCGAACCCGCATCAGCCAAGAAAAGACTTTGACTTCAAGTCTTTAGACGAGCTCGCGGCCTCGATCAAGGCCTCGGGGGTCATCCAGCCCGTGATTGTCCGACGCAATGGAGCGGGCTATCAGCTCATCGCCGGTGAACGGCGCTGGCGCGCGGCCCGCCAGGCGGGGCTCGATCGGATTCCCGCGATCGTTCGCGATGCGACGGACGCGCAGAGCCTCGAGCTCGCGCTCGTCGAAAATCTCCTACGCGAGGACCTGAATCCGATCGAGGAGGCCGAGGCCTATCAGAAGCTCTTGGCCCAGTTCGGCTGGATCCAGGAGGAGCTCGCGCAGCGGATCGGGCGCGATCGCAGCTCGATCGCGAACTCGCTGCGCCTCTTGCGCCTGCCGGATGAGATCCAGGCCGACCTCCGGAGCGGGCGGCTCACGATGGGGCACGCGCGGGCGCTGCTCGCGTTGCCGACCGCCGCCGAGCAGCTCCGGCTCCGCGCCGAGATCCTCGCGCACGACTGGTCCGTCAGGGCGACCGAAGACTCGATCCGGGCCGGGGAGGAGCTCTCGCACCGGCGCGGCCTCGCGCCGAGGAAAGGGCGCCGGCGCTCGGCCGAGCTCGCGGCGCTCGAGGCCGAGCTCCAGCGCGCGCTCATGACGCGCGTGAGGATCGTGGGCAACGACCGGAAGGGCAAGATCGACGTCGAGTACGCGACTCCGGCGGAGCTCGAGCGCCTGTCCGAGTTGCTCGGCGCGAGACACTGATCGCGGGGGAAGGCGAGAGCATGGCCGAGCGCATCGTCGTGGGGATGAGCGGAGGCGTCGATTCCTCGGTCGCCGCGGCCCTGCTCGTCGAGCAGGGCTACGACGTTGTCGGCATCACCATGCGCGTCTGGCCGTGGGCGGAGCCGTCGGACGCGACGAAGCGCTTCGGGAGCTGCTGCGGAACGGAGGCGGCGGACGACGCCCGCCACGTGGCGCGGGCGCTGCGAATCCCGTACTACCTCTTGAACATGGAGGCCGAGTTCGAGCGCGCGGTCGTCGCGCGCTTCGCCGACGCGTACCGCCGTGGGCGGACGCCGGTGCCGTGCGTCGCCTGCAACAGCGAGCTGAAGTTCGGCTCGCTCCTCGCGCGCGCGCGGGCGTGGGACGCCGTCGCCGTCGCGACGGGGCACTACGCGCGCGTCGCCCACGACGCGGCGGCGGGTCGCCACCTCCTGCTGCGCGCGCGGGACGCGGAGAAGGATCAGACGGATTTCCTCTGGCCGCTCACGCAGGCGCAGCTCGCCGCCGCCCGGTTCCCCGTCGGCGAGCTGACCAAGGAGCAGGTGAGGGCGCACGCGCGCGGCCTCGGCCTCGTCACGGCCGACAAGCGCGAGAGCCAGGAGATCTGCTTCGTGCCCGACGACGACTACCGCGCCTTCCTGAAGAAGCGCGACCCCGACATCTTCCGCCCGGGCCCGATCGTCGACCGCGAGGGACGGGTCCTCGGCGGGCACGGAGGCGTCGCCGCCTACACGATCGGCCAGCGGAAGGGACTCGGGCTCGCCGCGGGCCGGCCGCTCTACGTCGTCGACGTGGACCCCGAGCGCCGCACGCTCACCGTCGGCGCGGCGGGGGAGCTCGAGCGCGATCGGCTCGTCGCGCGCGGCGTGAATTTCATCGCGTGCGATCCGCCGGACGCGCCGATGCGCGTCGAGGCGAAGATCCGGCACAAGCACCGGCCGGCGCCGGCCACCGTGCGCGCGCTGGGCGACGGCGGGGCGGAGGTCGTCTTCGACGAGGCGCAGCGCGCGATCACGCCGGGCCAGTCCGTGGTCTTCTATCGCGGCGAGTGCGTGGTGGGGGGCGGGGTCATCGAGCGCTAGCCCGGCGATTGACACCGGCCGCCGTCGGGTGATAGTTTTCACAAACCTTCGTCTCGCAGCACAGAACGGACCGGGGAGAGCCTCCTCATGTCTCAGCGTGAACGCCTGTGGATCGGTGGCGTCGTGTGCGTCGTCGCGCTGCTCGTCGCCGTGGCGTCGGCGCCCGGGCTCGCCCGGGCGGCGGCCGAAGAAGGCCACGAGGGCGGCCTCATCAGTCTCGACCGCTCGCTGATCGTCCAGGTCATCAACTTCGTCGTCCTGCTCCTGATCCTCTCGCGGCTCCTCTACCGGCCGTTTCTCGCGAAGATGGCGGAGCGCACCGAGGCCATCCGCAAGTCGCTCGAGGAAGCGCAGGCGGCGCGCGCCGAGGCGCAGCGGCAGCTGGAGGAGAACGAGGCGCGGCTGCGCGCGGCCCACGCCGAGGCGGCCGCTATCCGCGCCCAGGCGCTGAGGGAGGCGGGGGAGGAGCAGCGGCGGCTCGTGGACGCGGCGCGCGCCGAGGCGCAGCGGCTCGTGGACTCGGCGAAGGCGCAGCTGGACGCGGACGTGCGCCGCGGGCGCGAGGAGCTGCGCCGCGAGGTCGCCGACCTGGCGATCGCGGTGGCGGAGAAGCTGATCCGCAAGAGCCTGCGCGACGAGGAGCACCGGCGCATCGTCGCCGACGCGATCGCGCGGGTCGGGCCCTAGGTGAAGCCCGCCGCCGGCGTGGCCCGGTCCTACGCCAAGGCGCTGTTCGAGCTCGCGCGCGAGCGGGGCCAGCTCGACCGGATCGCGCGGGAGGTCGGCACGCTGGCGGACGTCTTCAGGGCGGAGCCCGGCCTCCGGGCGTTCTTCGCCCGCCCGTGGATCGCCCCGGCGGCCAAGCGCACCGCCGCGGTCGAGCTCGGGACGCGGCTCGAGGTCTCGCCGCTCGCGCGCGACTTCCTCGCCCTGGTCGCCGCGCAGGGCCGCGCGGAACACCTCGACGCGATCGTCACCGCGTTCCACGAGCGGGAGGACGAGGCCGCGGGCCGCGCGCGCGCGCGCGTGCGCAGCGCGGTGGCGCTGTCGGCCGGGGACCGCGCGGCGCTCGCCGGGCGTCTCGGCGGCGCGCTCGGCGGAAAGCAGGTCGTGCTCGACGAGGTCGTCGCCCGCGAGATGCTCGGCGGCTTCGTCGCCGAGGTCGGGACCCTGTTGGTGGACGGCAGTCTGGACGGTCAGCTGCAGCGCCTGCGAGAGCGTCTGGCGCGGGGCTAGGAGCAGTCGCTGAGGGTGATCGCGGCGGGGCATGGGCGTGGCGAAGCCCGGGTGCCCATGCCCGGTTCAACATGAAAGGGTAGGGGATGATCAAGGCCGGAGAGATCAGCGAGATCATCAAGCGGCAGCTCGCGGGTTACGAAGCCGAGGTCGACCTCCAGGAGGTCGGGCGCGTCATCGAGGTCGGCGACGGCATCGCGCGCATCTACGGCCTCGACCGCGCGATGTCGGGCGAGCTGCTCCAGTTCCCGGGCGACGTCGTCGGCATGGTCCTGAACCTCGAGCGGGACCAGGTCGGCGCGGTCCTCCTCGGCGAGGACAGGCTCATCAAGGAAGGCGACGTCGTCAAGCGTACGAACCGCATCGCCCAGGTGCCCGTGGGCGAGGCGCTGACCGGCCGCGTCGTGAACGCGCTCGGCCTGCCGGTGGACGGCAAGGGGCCGATCGCCACCAAGGAGTTCAGGCCGATCGAGCGCTACGCGCCGGGCGTCGTGGACCGCCGGTCGGTCAAGGAGCCGCTCCAGACCGGGGTCAAGGCGATCGACTCGATGATCCCGATCGGGCGCGGCCAGCGCGAGCTGATCATCGGCGACCGCGGCGCCGGCAAGACCGCGATCGGCGTGGACACGATCATCAACCAGAAGGGCCAGGACGTGTACTGCCTCTACGTCGCGGTCGGTCAGAAGCGGTCCACGGTCGCCCAGGTCGTGAAGGTTCTCGAGGACTCCGGCGCGATGGCCTACACCACTGTGGTCATCGCATCGGCCTCGGAGCCCGCGCCGCTCCAGTACATCGCGCCCTACGCCGGGGTCACGATGGGCGAGTACTTCCGCGACTCGAAGCGTCACGCGCTCTGCGTCTACGACGACCTCTCGAAGCACGCCGCGGCGTACCGCCAGCTTTCGCTGCTGCTCCGCCGGCCGCCCGGGCGCGAGGCGTACCCGGGCGACGTCTTCTACCTCCACTCGCGGCTCCTCGAGCGGGCCGCGAAGCTCAACGACGCGCTCGGCGGCGGCTCGCTCACGGCGCTGCCGATCATCGAGACCCAGTTGGGCGACGTGTCGGCCTACATCCCGACGAACGTGATCTCGATCACCGACGGCCAGATCTATCTCGAGTCGGACCTCTTCTACGGCGGCGTGCGGCCCGCGGTGAACGTCGGTCTCTCCGTGTCGCGGGTCGGCGGCTCGGCGCAGATCAGGGCGATGCGCCAGGTCGCGGGCAAGCTGCGCCTCGACCTCGCCCAGTTCCGTGAGCTCGCGGCCTTCGCCCAGTTCGGCTCGGACCTCGACAAGGCCACCCAGCTCCAGCTGGCGCGGGGCCAGCGCATGGTCGAGATCTTGAAGCAGGGTCAGTACCAGCCGCTGGTGGTCGAGAAGCAGGTGGCGATCATCTTCGCCGGCACGCAGGGGCTCCTCGACGATCTCCCCGTGGACGCGGTCCGGGACTTCGAGACGCACTTCCACAGCTGGCTCGAGCGGAAGGCCCCGCAGACCCTTGCGGAGATTCGCGAGAAGAGAGAGATCTCGGACGCGCTGCGCGAGAAGCTGACGCAGGCCGTGAACGAGGCGAAGGCCGAGTTCGTCGCGGCCAAGGGCATCAAGGCGGCGTAGGGACGCCCGCGCATGGCGACGCTCCGCGACATCCGGCGGCGGATCCGCTCCGTCGAGTCCACGCAGAAGATCACGCGGGCCATGAAGCTCGTCGCCGCGGCCAAGCTGCGCCGCGCCCAGGAGCGCATCGTCGCGGCGCGGCCGTACGCCGCCAAGATGGCGGAGCTTCTCGGGAACCTCGTGAGCGCCGGGGCGGGTGAGGGCGCGCCGCACCCGCTCCTCGCCGCGCGCGAGGGGCCGCGCCGCCAGATCGTCATCATCACGGCCGACCGGGGGCTCGCCGGCGCCTTCAACTCGAACGTGGTCCGCCGCGCGCTCGAGTTCATCCGCCAGTCGAGCGCCCCGGACGTGACGCTCGTCGTCGTCGGCCGCAAGGGGCGCGAGTTCTTCCGCCGGCGTGGCTACGCCATCAAGCACGAGATGCTCGGCTTCTGGGACCGCCTCGCGTACGCCCACGCCAGCGAGCTCGCCGACTACCTGATGGGCCGGTATCTCGACGGCGAGGTGGACGAGGTCCACCTGCTCTACAACGAGTTCCGCTCGATCGCGGTCCAGCGCCCGGTGCGCGAGCAGCTCCTGCCGATCCCGCGCGCGAAGGCCGAGGACGGCGCCGGGGCCGTGGACTACATCTACGAGCCTGCGCCCGAGGCGATCCTCGGCGACCTCCTGCCGCGGCATGTGCGGACGCAGGTGTTTCGCGCCCTCATGGAGTCGCTCGCGGGCGAGTACGGCGCGCGGATGACGGCGATGGAGGCGGCGACGAAGAACGCGAAGGAGATGATCGGCGTGCTGACGATCCAGTATAACAAGGCGCGCCAGGAGAAGATCACGAAGGAGCTGCTCGACATCGTCGGCGGCGCCGAGGCCCTCAAGCAAGGAGCCGAAGCATGAACAAGGGGAAGATCGTCCAGGTCATCGGACCGGTCGTCGACGTCGAGTTCGAGCCCGGGAAGCTGCCCGCCATCTACAACGCGCTGCTCGTCGAGGGCGTCGAGAACAAGGACGTCTTCGCCTACTCCCAGAAGCTCACGCTGGAGGTCGCGCAGCACCTGGGCGAGAGCCAGGTGAGGACGATCGCGATGGCCTCCACGGACGGCCTCACGCGTGGCATGACGGTCGGGGACACCGGGGCGCCGATCACGATCCCCGTGGGCAGGGCGACGCTCGGCCGCATCCTGAACATCGTCGGCGAGCCCGTCGACAAGGGCCCGGCGATCCAGGCGAAGACGTTCTACCCGATCCATCGGCCGGCGCCGTCGTTCGAGGATCAGTCCACGAAGGTCGAGATGTTCGAGACCGGCATCAAGGTCGTCGATCTGCTCGAGCCCTACAGCAAGGGCGGTAAGACAGGGCTGTTCGGCGGCGCGGGGGTGGGCAAGACCATCCTGATCATGGAGCTCATCAACAACATCGCCAAGCAGCACGGCGGCATCTCCGTGTTCGCGGGGGTGGGGGAGCGCACCCGCGAGGGCAACGATCTCTATCACGAGATGAAGGAGTCGGGCGTCATCGAGAAGACGGCGTTGATCTTCGGCCAGATGACCGAGCCGCCGGGGTCGCGGCTGCGCGTCGGGCTCACGGGTCTCACCGCCGCGGAGTACTTCCGCGACGAGGAAGGGCAGGACGTGCTGCTCTTCATCGACAACATCTTTCGATTTACGCAAGCGGGCTCCGAAGTGTCGGCGCTGCTCGGGCGTATGCCGTCGGCCGTCGGTTACCAGCCCACGCTCGCCACCGAGATGGGCGCGCTCCAGGAGCGCATCACGTCCACGAAGAAGGGCTCCATCACCTCGGTGCAGGCGATCTACGTCCCGGCCGACGACTTCACCGATCCGGCGCCGGCCACGGCCTTCGCGCACCTCGACGCGACGACCGTGCTGAGCCGGGCGCTCACCGAGCAGGGCATCTACCCCGCAGTCGACCCGCTCGCCTCGACCTCGCGGCTCCTCGACCCCGCGATCCTGGGCGACGAGCACTACCAGACGGCGCGGGCGGTGCAGTCGATCATGCAGCGCTACCGGGACCTGCAGGACATCATCGCGATCCTCGGCATGGAGGAGCTCTCCGACGAGGACAAGCTGACGGTCGCGCGCGCGCGGAAGATCCAGCGCTTCCTCGCGCAGCCGATGTTCGTCGCCGAGGCGTTCACGGGAACGCAAGGGCGGTACGTGAAGCTCGCCGATACGGTGAAGAGCTTCAAGGAGGTCGTCGAGGGCAAGCACGACGAGCTCCCGGAGCAGGCCTTCTACATGGTCGGCGACGTCGGCGAGGCGATGGACAAGGCCAAGAAGCTTCGCGAGTCGGTGTAGTGGCCGATCGCATCACGCTCGAGATCGCCACGCCGATACGCCTCGTCGTCTCGGAGACCGTCGACGAGGTCGTGGCGCCCGGCGTCGAGGGCTACTTCGGCGTCCTGCCGGGCCACGCGCCGTTCCTCACGACGCTCGGCATCGGCGAGGTCAGCTACCGGACCGGCCGCGACACGCATTACCTGGCGCTCGCCGGGGGGTTCGCCGAGGTCCGGAACGACAAGGTGATCGTCCTGGCGGACACCGCCGAGCGCCCCGAGGAGATCGACCGCGGCCGCGCCGAGCGGGCCCGCGAGCGGGCCGAGCAGCGCCTCTCCGGGCGCGGCTCCGAGGAAGCGATCGACTACGCGCGGGCGGCCGCGGCCCTCCGCCGCGCCCTCACTCGCCTTCAGACCGCCGGCCGGGTCCGCTGACCCGGCGCTGCCGCCGCCCAGCGCCGCGGGCACACCGCCTGCACCGCTGGGCAGGCGCGCCGCGCAGCCGTCGCTAACCGCCCGTCGAATCATGCCGCCGCTCCTGGCACCGCGCTTGCGCCTGGAGCGGGTATGCCAACGATCCTCATCGCCGACGACGAGCCGCACATCGTCGAGCTGGTGCGTCTGACGCTCGAGGACGCGCGCGTGCGCGTCGTCGGCGCCCACGATGGCGCCACGGCCCTCGACCGGGCCGCGGCGTGGAGCCCCGACCTGATCCTGCTGGACGTCCACCTCCCGGACGTGAGCGGCCTCGAGGTCTGCGCGCGGGTGCGGGCACACCGAGGTCCGGCGGTGAAGATCGTGATGCTGACGGCGGCCGCTCAGGACGCCGACGTCGCGCGCGGTCTCGCGGCGGGCGCAGACCACTACCTGACGAAGCCCTTCTCGCCCGTGCGTCTCTTGTCGCTGGTCGAGGCGCTCATGCCGCAGGCTCCGGTATGGCAGCGCGAGTAGAGCCCGCCGCCGGCGACGACCTGGCCACCGCGTATCGGCGGCTCAACGCGGCGTACCAGCAGACGCTGCGGTACGCGGAGGACGTGCGGCGCCTGTACCAGCAGGTGCAGCGGGCCATCTACCAGTCGCTCCTCGGCCTGGCGAACGCCCTCGAGGCGAAGGACCCGTACACCCGCGGCCACTCCGAGCGCGTGGGCGCCGCGAGCCGGAGCCTGGCGCAGGCGCTCGGCCTCCCCGCCCCCGAGGCCGAGACGATCGGGCAGGCGGGACTCCTGCACGACATCGGCAAGATCGGCGTCCCGGAGGCCGTCCTGCGCAAGCGCGGCGAGCTCGAGCCCGACGAGTGGACGCTCATGCGGCGGCATCCGCTCATCGGCGCCCAGATCGTGGCGCCCTTCGAGTTCTTCGCCGCCGGCGCGCTCACGATCCGTCACCACCACGAGCGCTGCGACGGGAGCGGCTACCCCGACGGGCTCGCGGGTGAGGCGATCCCGCTGGGCGCTCGGATCATCGCCGTCGCCGACGTGTTCGACGCGCTCACGTCGGATCGTCCCTACCGCGCGGCGCTGCCGCGCGACGCGGCGCTCGAACACTTGCGTGGTCAGGCGGGGCGCACGCTCGACGCGCGTGTCGTGACCGCTTTCCTCGAGCTCGCGCGCGAGCTCCCGCCGGCCGATTCCCATGTGGGCGATCGAGCAACCCCGGCACCCGCCAGAACGATCGCTCTTCGCTGACACGCCGGCGTCCCTGCTGGGCGCCCTCGCGGCGGCCGCGCTCGCGACGCTCGTCCTGGTCCGGGTGGGCGCGCTCCCCGGGACCGCGCTGAGGGTCGTCGGCGTCGCCGCGGGCCACGGCGCCCTGCTCGCGACGGCGCTAGGCTGGGCGGGCGCGCGGGTGACCGCGGCGCTCGTGGCGATCCTGCTCCTGGCACTCGCCGCCACGGCCGCGGCGCTGCATCCCGCCGGCGCGCTCGCGTACGCGGGCGTACCGCTCTGGCTCCTCTGCTGCGCGCGGCGCGGCGCCCTGACGCACCTGGGCCTGGCGAGCCCGGTGCCGTGGCGCGCCGTCTGCGGCGGGGCCGCCGTCGGCGCCTTCCTCGGCGGCCACCTCCTCGTCTCGGCGTCGCGCACGTTCGGCGTGCGGCTGCGGCTCGACGGCTGGGACCTCGTGCTCGCCGCGGCCGCCTACGACCTGGGCGCGAACGTGCCCGCCGCCGAGAGCTTTTTCCGCGGCGCGCTCTTCAACCGCGCGCAGCGCCGCTGGCCGCTCGCCGCCGCGCTCGCCCTGTCCACGGCCGCGTGCGTGGCGCGCTACATGCTCGATCCGCTCCTGCCGAAGAGCGTCGAGCTCGTCGTCGGCGCCGCGTTTTACGTGACGCTCCTGAGCGCCGCCAACTGCTGGCTCTTCTGGTGGTCGGGGAGCCTCCTGCCGGGCATGGCCGCCGCCCTCGTCTTCTTCGCGGCGTACCGGCTGCTGAGCCCGCCGTGAGACCGACGGCCCGCGCCTTCCTCGCCGCGGCGCTCGGGATCGCGCTCGCGGCCGTCACCGCGCTGATCGCGCTCGACGGCGGCGATCCCGCCTCGCCGTTCCGCCACGGGTACCTGCCGCCCGTCGTCGTGGCCGCGCTCCGCTGGGGCGCACCCGGCGGCGCCGCGGCGGCGGGCGCGGCCATGCTGCTCCTGGCGCCCGTCGTCCTGCCCGAGATCGAACGCTCCGGGCTCACGCCCGAAGCCGTCGAAGGCCTCGTGACGCTCGCGACCGTCGCGCTCGTCGGCGCGCTCCTGGGCGCTCGCACGACGCGCGCCCGCCGGCTCCGCGCCCGGTACGAGACGATCCTCGCGGCGCAGCGGGCGCTCGCTGGCGAGGCGCCCCTCGAGCTCGCCCTCGCGCGGCTACGGGCCGTCCTGACGGCCCACCTCCACGCCGCCGACGTCGGCCTCGTCGTGAGCGAGGGCGGCCGCCTCGTGACGGCGGGCGGCGACGCTGTCGCACCGGGGTCGGTCGCCGCCGAGGCTCTCGCCGGCGGCCCGATCTTCGTGGCGGATGCCGGAGGGGGACGTCGGCCTCGACGGGTCTTCGCGGCGCCGCTGGGCGTCGACGGCGCGCGGCTCGGCGCGCTCGCCGTCGAGCGCCTGGGAGAGATCGGCGCCGACGAGCGCGCGGCGCTCGAAGCTCTCGGCGCCCACATCGGCCTGGCGCTCGAGAACGCGCGCCTGGCGTCGCGTCAGCGGCGCTTCGCCGAGGAGCTCGAGGCGAAGGTGGCGCACGCGACGCGGCGGCTCGAGGAGCTCGATCGGGCGAAGTCCTCGTTCGTCGCCGTCGCCTCGCACGAGCTCCGGACGCCGCTCACCGCGCTCCAGGGCTTCAGCGAGATCCTCGCGTTGCGGCGCCTGCCCGGCGAGGAGGTGAGCCGGCTCGCCGGGATCATGCGCGGCGAGGCGCGCCGCCTCGGACGGATCGTCAACGACCTGCTCGACCTCTCACGGATCGAGCGCGGGCTCGCGCCGACGCTGCGCCGGGAGCCCGTGGCGGTGGAGACGCTGATCGCCTCGGTCGCGGAGGTCTTCCGGCGCGGGAGCGCGACGCACCCGATCGTCGTGGGGTACGAGGCGGGGCTCCCGCGCGTCGACGCGGACCCCGACGCGCTCGAGCGGATCCTGACGAACCTCGTGTCGAATGCGCTGAAGTACTCGCCGCCCGGGCGCCTCGTGCGGATCCGGGCGCGCGCCGCCGCCCGCGGCGCGTCGGTGGAGATCGAGGTCGAGGACCAGGGCCCGGGGATCCCGGACGAGTCGCTCGCGCGCATCTTCGAGCCCTACTATCGTGCGCCCGAATCCGAGGGCGCGGCGCGCGGCACGGGCATCGGACTCGCCGTCGTGAAGTCGCTCGTCGAGGCTCACGGCGGCTCGATCCGGGTCGAGAGCACGCCGGGCGCCGGCACGCGCGTTCTTTTCTCGCTCCCGGCGTGCGTTCCTTGACACTCCGCGTCGTGGCGGAGTAGTCTCAACGGGTATGCCCCGGCACGTCGCGGTTGCAGAACGGATGGCCGAGGCCGTCGTGAAGCGGCTGGTGAGGAGGAAGGTCGCCGAGATCAAGGACGAGGCCGCGGCGCGCGCGGCCGTGCGCCAGGTGGTGCTCGACAACCTCGTCGCCGAGGAGAAGCTGGAGGAGGACGCGCGCAAGCTCCTGCTCGAGCACGCCAAGCAGATCAGGGACTCCGCGGCCGACTACCGCCAGCTCGTCGGCAAGGTGCGGGAGAAGCTCGCGCGCGAGCGGGGGTTCGTCATCTGATGATGCGCATGAGCCGCGAGCGGATCTTCTATCTCACCGACCTCATCGTGAAGGAGCTCGGCGCGGTGCCCGGCGTGAACGTGAAGGCGCCCGAGGACCTCCGCACGGAGGTGATGCGCGCGCTCAGCGAGGAGGCGAAGCTCGCCGAGTCGATCGACGGCGAGGTGCGCAAGATCCTCGCGTCCTACTCGCGCCCGCTGCCCGTGGGCAGCCGCGAGTGGGAGATCCTCTACCAGAAGACGCGCGAGGAAGTGTTCAAGAAGAGGTTCCGCCTGTGATGCGGCTGGTCGTCGGGATCACGGGCGCGACGGGCTCGATCTACGGCATCCGCCTCCTCGAGGTGCTGCGCGGTCACGCCGAGGTGCAGACGCACCTCGTGATCTCGGCGCCCGGCAAGCGCACGATCGTCGAGGAGACCGCGTACGCGACGAAGGACGTCGAGGCGCTCGCGGCGCACCACTACGACAACCGCGACATCGGCGCGTCCATCGCCTCGGGCTCGTTCCGCACGATGGGCACGGTGATCGCGCCGTGCTCGATCAAGACCGCGGGCGCGATCGCCTCGTGCCACAGCGACTCGCTCATCGCGCGCGCGGCCGACGTCACGCTGAAGGAGGGCCGGCCCCTCATCCTGCTCGTGCGCGAGACGCCGCTGCACCTGGGCCACGTGAAGTGCCTGCTGGCGCTCGCCGAGATGGGCGCGGTCCTGCTGCCGCCGATGCCGGCGTTCTACAACCGGCCGAAGGACATCGACGACATCGTCAACCACACGGTCGCGCGCGTGCTCGACCGGCTCAATCTGCCGCAGACGCTCGTCGCCGAATGGCAAGGGACGAACCGCCCGGCGAAGGGCGAGCCGGGTGATTGACCTCTCGGTCGTCATTCCCGTCTACAACGAAGAGGAGAACCTCCCGCCCCTCTGGCAGGAGCTCGCCGGCGTGCTCGGCGGCCTCGGCCTCGCCTTCGAGGTCGTCTTCGTGGACGACGGGAGCCGCGACAGGAGCGCCGAGATCATCCGCGGCTTCCGCGAGGCGGACCCGTGCGTGCGGCTCGTGCGCCTCAAGACGAACGCCGGTGAGACGGCGGCGACCGACGCGGGCTTCAAGGCCGCGCGCGGGCGCTTCGTCGTCGTGATGGACGCCGACCTCCAGAACGACCCGCGCGACATTCCGACGCTCCTCGGGCACCTCGACACGTGGGATGCCGCCACCGGCTGGCGCGTGGACCGCGGCGCGGGCGACGGCTGGCTCCGGCGCGTGTCCTCGCGCGTCGCGAACCGCGTGCGCAACGCGCTCTCCGACGAGACGGTCGAGGACAGCGGATGCACGTTCCGGGCGTTCCGCCGCGAGTGCCTGCGCGGCCTCGTCCTCTACCGCGGCTTCCACCGCTTCATCCCGACGCTCCTCCGGATGCGGGGCTACCGCGTCGTCGAGGTGCCGGTGCGCCACCGCCCGCGCCGGTTCGGGGCCTCGAAGTACGGCGTGTGGAATCGCGCGGTCGTCGCCTTCGTGGACCTGCTCGCGGTCCGCTGGATGAAGTCGCGCCTGCTCCGCTACGAGATCGCGGAGAGCCTGGGCGGCGACCTCGTCGAGGAGTAGGCCCAGCGTGGACGTCCTGCTGGTCGGCCTCGGCCGCTGGGGCGAGAAGCACCTGCGCGTGCTGCGCGAGCTCGGCGCGACCGTCTGGGCGGCCGACGTCGCCGCGGAGCGGCTGGCGTGGGCGGTCAAGCAGGGCGTGGATCGGACGCGCGCGGTCGCCGACTATCGCGCGGCGCTGCCTCACGTGAAGGCGGCGGATATCGTGACGCCCGCCGACAGCCATCTCGCGATCGCCGGCGCGTGCCTGGCAGCCGGCCTCCACTGCTTCGTCGAGAAGCCGATCACCGCGACCCTCGCCGAGGGCCGGGAGCTCGAGGCGGCGGCGCGCGCGGCGGGCCGCGTCGTCCAGGTCGGGCACATCTTCCGCTTCCACCCCGTGACCGCGACGCTGCGGCAGGCGCTCGTCGCCGGCCGCGTCGGCGCCGTGCGCTTCGCGACGGGCCGGTTCTCCGGCTTCAAGCGGCCGCGCACGGACGTCGGCGTGACCCAGACCGACGCGATCCACTACTTCGACCTCTTCGCGCACCTCTTCGAGCGCGAGGCGACGAGCGTCGCGGCGGTCCAGCGCGACCACCTCGGACGGGGCCTCGACGACATGTCGGTGACGCTCGTGCACTACGGCGACGTTCCCACCGTCGTCGAGGCGAACTACTTCGTGCCGGGCACGCACCGCGAGTGCGTGATCGTCGGCGAGCGCGGGAGCCTCGTCGCCGACTACGGCGCGTCCACGGTCACGCTCCACCTGGGTGAGCTGAGGAAGCAGGGCGCGGAGTGGGAAGCCGTGGACGCGGGCAAGGAGGAGCTCCCCGCGCGCGGCGAGGAGCCGCTCCGGCTCGAGCTCGCCGCGTTCCTGCGCGCGTGCGCGGGCGAGGCGCCGAACCCGGTGCCCGCCGCGGCCGGCGTGAGAGCGCTCGCCGTCGTCGAGGCTGCAGCGCGCGCGGCACGGCTCGGCCGGACCGTTTCGCTTTAGGGGATCGTCGAACCAGCCGGCGGGAGTGGTGCCGAAGGGGGGATTCGATCAGCGGCAATCTAGAACATCCCATCACGATCGAGGATTTCCCCAAATCTGTGAATGGTTACACGGCACAAGTAAGTGGTACCGAGTAATATAAAAGTAGCCCATTTCACCGCGGGTGTACTCCCGTTTTACTCCCTGTGTGCAGCTGCCGGCGGGCCGCGGCCCGTCGGCGGAACCGTCGAGCAGGCTTCGGGGTCGCCAGGCTAAGGTGTCGCTGGTTCAGATCGAGGGCCCGCACTCACCGATATCAAGATCAAATAAGATCCGCCGGCCCACCCACCTCCGCTGTCCACGCCGAGCGGGCTCCCATGACCGTGCCCCGGTACAGAGACAGAAGCGCGCGGCAGCCACGCGGCTTGACGCCGCCGAGAATCGAGGACCCTAGGAGCGACACCGTCGCCCGCCGCCGGTGGGAGGGACTCCGATGAAGCACGTTCGTCCTCTCCTCATCGTGGTCGTGGTGGCGCTTGTCCTCCTGCCGAGTTCAGCGCCGGCATGGGACCGGGGTGTGGTCATTGTCGCTCCTGGCAGGAGCGTTGACATTGCCTCGCCCGGCCTCGTGGTCGTTCGTCCAGGGCCGAGAATCTTCGTGGCGCCGCCGCCGACCGTCTTTGCTACCGTTGTGTCCCCCCATCACTTCTTCACCCGGTTTGGGGCTCCAGTGATCGTGACCCGCTCGTTCTTCCCGTTCGTTCCGTTCGTCGTCTCCGCTCCGCCAGCCATTTGTGTCCTCGCCGCCCGTCGTCTATGCCCAGCCCCCGCCCGTCCTGAGTGTGACCCCGTCCCCATTGCCGACGCCAACGGTCATTGAGTATCCAACCGGGTGGTATCAACTCCGCGGAGATGGTGTCACGACCCCGTACGTTTGGGTCTGGATTCCGAAGCCACCGCCGCCTCCACCCTCCGAGGCGCCACCGGCCGTACTTCCTGCTCCGGCGTCCAAAGCCCCGGCCGACCCCCCTACGCAGCCGCCATTACCCACGTCCCCAGGCGAACTCTACCGTTGGACCGACGAGGAGAGCGTGGCGCCCTGGACCGATCGCCTGGACAATATCCCGGAACGTTATCGCTCCAAGGTGCAACGGCAGTCGTAGGACTGGTAGGGAGCGACCTCCGATCGAGACAGGGTGTTGTAGTCGTTGGTCTCACGGCCGTGATTGGGCTGATGCTTCTGCCGGAGGGCCCGGCTTGCAGCCAGGTCCGCATCCCGCGCGACTCGCCGATCATCATCCATCACCGAGTGCAGCAGTCGGGAAGCCTTGACCCATCGCGGTCCGCGCCGCCTCTGATGCGCCCGCCTAGCTTGACGCTCAGACCTGCACCGCTGCCGTCCATCGGTGTAGATCCTGGTTACCGACCGCTGTGGGTTCCCGGGACGTATGTGTGGAACGGCTTCCGATTGGAGTGGGTACCGGGGCACTGGATATGGTAATGCTGTTTCGCCGTCGGCAGACATCAACGAAGCGGGGCCTGGCGGTCGCCCTCATCATGGTGAGCGCGGCGGTCTCGGGCTGCGCTACCGCCTATACAGAAGGCCGAACCGCTCTCACGCTCGGCCGCTACGAAGAGGCCGCGACGGACTTCCAGCGCGCGTTGACTGAGCACCCTGAGCGGATTGATGCGCTCGTGGGGCTCGGCGTCGCCCGGTACAAGCTGGGCGCCTTCGACGAGAGCATCGAAGCGCTCAGCCGGGCCGTGGCCAAGGCACCGAAGTCACAGACCGCGCAACTCTATCTGGGCCTAAGCCATTTTCAGAAGGACGACCTCGGCCCGGCGGAGGAGCGCCTCAAGGCCGTCGTTGACCTCGAACCCCATGCCCGCACTGCCGAACAGATCGAGCGGGCGCTCACACTGATGCGCGGCGACCCATTGTCCGGCGACGTTCGTGCCTTCATCGCGGCTAGCTTGGAGCACGAGGCGCAATGGGCGCGCGACCTTCAAGACGCGCGGTGCGCTGCGGCTGCGTATCCACCCTATCGCTACTATGGCCTGGGGCGGTGCTTGAGGACGCGGCGCGGGGGAGCAGTTTGTTTCTAATCTGGAGGGCGGCGAAATCGGTGAGTGCAGACCCCTACAACAAACCATCGTGGGGATTTCTGAACGCGAGGGAGGACGGAGTCAAGGGTGAACCAAATGAAGGCGTTTCAAAACGACTCGGTTTCTGAGTGCCGCGATGTCGGCAGCGTTCCCTCGTTGCACGGGCCCGAACTCGCCGATCGAGCGCCCTGCTTTTCGAAGTCGATCGGATCTAGAGGGCCAGTTTCGCTGTCATCCGCCACTTCGAGGTGGGGGCTCCGATTTCCTGAGACGGCGACCGACACGGGGTTGACGGCGCGCGATACAATCCGGGGCGCAGAAAGGGGGGAATGGCCATCCTGACGACGCTCATAGCGGTCTACGGCGCAGTCCTGTCCAGTATCGTTGCGGCCTGGAACATTTCCAGCTGGGTGACGAACCTCGCCTTTCTGAGAGCCTGAGCCGATCGGCCACGCGGTCGCCGTCCTACTCGTGGCCGTGGCGCTCGACCTGGCACTCGGCGATCCGCCGAACCGGTTCCATCCGGTCGCGTGGCTTGGCCGCGCCCTGGCCGAGGGCGGTCGCGCGCTGTGCCGGGGCGGACCCGTCGCGCTCCTGCTCGGCGGCGCCCTCGCGGCCCTCGGCACGGCCACCCTCGCGGGGCTCGGAGGCTATGGTGTGAGTGCAGTCACGCAGCGCCTTGGCGCTGCGGGCGTGCTCTTCGAGGCGCTCGCGCTCGCGTGTCTCCTCTCGCCGCGGAGGCTCGCGGGCGCGGCGCGGAGCGTAAAGGCCGCGCTCGCCGCCGGGGATCTCGCCGCGGCCCGTGCCGCCGTCGGCTATCACCTCGTGAGCCGACCGACGGCCGCGCTCGACGCGGAGCAGGTCGCCTCCGCCGCGGTGGAGTCGGTCGCCGAGAACCTGACCGACGCCTTCGTGGCCCCAGTGTGCTTCTACCTCGCGTTCGGGCTGGCCGGCGCCGCCGTCTACCGTGCGATCAACACCGCCGACGCAATGTTCGGCTACCGCCAGGGGAGGCTTGAGCACTTCGGCAAGGCCGCCGCGCGGCTCGACGACCTCCTGAATCTCGTGCCTGCGCGGCTCGCCGGCTTGGCGATCGTCGTCGGTGCCGGGCTCGCGGGTGCAAACGCGGCGCGTGCGGCCAGCGTGCTGCGGAGCGATCACCGTCGCACGGCGAGCCCCAACGCCGGCTGGACGATGTCGGCCATGGCGGGCGCACTCGGCGTCACGCTCGAGAAGCCCGGCGCGTACCGGCTCGGCGAAGGACCGTTGCCGACGGCGCAGGACATCGAGCGCTCGATCCGTGTGTTCGCCGCCGCGTCTGCAGTGAGCCTTCTCGCCGCCGTCACGATCACCTGGGTGCTTTACGGCGTGCAGATAAATCAATTGCTTGGAGCTTCCTAGCCGCTCTACCGACGGGCGCTGGCGATCCAAGAGATCGCTCTCGGCCCCGAGCATCCCGACGTCGCCACAGTGCCGGAGAACTTCGCTAGCCTTTTGGAGAAGACGAACAGGAGGGTCGAGGCGCTGGAAGCGGACGAGCGTGCCCGGGAATCGGGTCAAGTGAACGGTTGCATTCGTCCATGGGCGTTGTTATCGTCTGAGCGCTGTTTGCGCCCGGGTTCCCCTAAGGGGCCCCAGGGAAGGCGGTGCGAATCCGCCGCGACCCCGTCACTGTAATCGGGGACGAAACCCGCGAGTGCCACTAGCGGTCGAGCTGGGAAGGCGCGGGGAGTAGGACGATCCGAGAGCCAGGAGACCTGCCCGGACGCAACTCATACCATACCGGTCTTCGCGGGAGGACACGGAGCGGTGGCTCATCCGTCGCCCAGGGTGCTCGTCGTTGCTGGTGTCGCGAGCGGTGTCGGCAAGACCACCGTTACGCTCGGCCTTCTCGAGGCGTTTCGTCGCCGTGGCCTCGTCGTCCAGGCGTTCAAGGTCGGCCCCGATTTCATTGACCCCGGCTTTCATGAACTGATTACGGGTCGGCCATCCTACAGCCTCGACGGTTGGATGTGCGGGCAGGCTCATGTCGTCGCCACCGTCCTGCGCGAGGCAACAGGGGCAGACATCGCGATCGTCGAGGGCGTCATGGGCTGCTTCGATGGATTCGACGGCACGAGCGATGACGGCTCCACCGCTCAGGTCGCGAAGTGGCTGGGCGCGCCGGTTGTCCTCGTCATCGACGCGAAAGCCCAATCCCGAACCGCAGCGGCGGTCGTGCTCGGTTGCGAGCGTTTCGATCCTGCGCTCAACGTGGCGGCAGTGATCGCGAACCGCGTCGGCGGTGATGTCCATCGCCGCTGGGTCGAGGACGCCATTGGTGCGACTTGCCGCGCCATGTCAGTCGGTGCGATCAGGCGCGACGATCTGCTCACACTCCCCGAGCGCCATCTCGGTCTCGTCACAGCAGTCGAGGGCACGTTGACCCCGGCGCACCGGGCGCGTCTGGCGGAAATGATCGAGGCGTCGATCAACCTTGATCAGCTGTTGAAAATCGCGGCGCCCATGCGCGAAACCGCGAGGGCGCAATCCTGGGTGGACGCGGTGCCGACACGGGCGAGGATCGGCGTCGCCCGCGATGCGGCCTTCCAATTCTATTACCCCGAGAATCTGCAGCGGCTTCGGGCCGCCGGGGCAGAGATTGTGTTCTGGAGCCCGCAGGTCGCCGACACGCTTCCCGACGTCGATGGGTTGTACCTGGGCGGTGGCTATCCCGAGCTTCATGCTCGCGAGCTCAGTGAGAACGAGGGTGTGCGAAAGGCTGTGCGCGCATTTGCCGAGGCCGGGAGGCCGATCTACGCGGAGTGCGGCGGCCTCATGTATCTCGCGGAAACGCTCGAAGATCCTGAGGGCGTCGCCCATCCCATGGTGGGAGTGTTGCCCGCGACTGTCCGCATGCGGCCTCGCAAGCTGTCGCTCGGGTACACCGAAGTCTTCTTCACGTCGGATACGCCCCTCGGTCCCGCAGGGACGGTGGCCCGCGGCCACGAGTTCCACTACTCGACGCTCGACCTTGTCCCGGACTCCGTGGCACGCGCGTGGCG